>JAUWTT010000149.1 GCA_030614585.1 Acidobacteriota bacterium | reverse complement strand
GTCGGCTGAATATTTTGACCCTACGGCCTCGGTCGCAGGCCTTGTCAGAGCGGCGCCTTCACCGTCTCGCTACGCCAACCTATGAGAAAAGCGGGCTAGCGATGTGAGCAACGGACCCTTCTACGCTACGTATTGCAACGAGTTTGCAGGATTTGTTTCGGTCGAATTTGATGAATAAACACAGTGTTTCTAGAAGGTCCACGCTAACTGATTGATATTTTGTTCTTTGGAGCCCCAGTGGTGCAGTCTCTGTTGTCACTATTAGTGCTTAATGGTCCCGACCCATCTTGCTTCGCATGAGTTGTCTAAGCCGAGTAACGGTTGCACCGTTCTCCGACCGCTCAGCGACGTTTATATCCTCCTCCGGATCAATATCATGATCGTACAGCATACGCGCCAGGAACTCACCTCCGTCATCGCTGTACTCGCTATAACGAAACCGATCCGTTCGAATCGAGTCACTCTGTCGGAAACGCCCTATTGCGAATTTCTTGAAGGGCAGACCAGGATTACGCAAGATTGACATAAAGCTCTTACCTTCAACATGGCTGGGTATGGGCAAGCCTGCTAACTCGCAGAGGGTGGGATAGATATCAATGAACTCAATCAGTCCAGAGGCAGTCTTCGCTTTCTGAAAGCCAGGAGCCGATACAATCAAAGGAGCGTGCATAGAAGTTTCAAAAGTACAGTGTTTGCACCAGAGTGTGTGCTCTCCCAAGTTCCAACCATGGTCGCCCCACAAGACAATGACTGTGGTTTCTCTAATACCGAGGTGATCCAGCTCATCAAGTAGTTTTCCTATTTGGGCGTCGGTGTAGGAAACACAGGCGTAATAACCATGAATCAGTGTACGAGCAAACTCGTCATCAACCGGTCCCTTCTCCGGAACACCGGCATAAGCTCTCAATTCACCCCAGGTATGAATCGCAATTGGAGGGGCGTCAGTCGGAACATGGTACGTCTTGGGCAGCCTGATCTCATCCCTCCTGTAGAGCTCCCAATACTTCTTTGGTGCAACAAAGGGCAGATGAGGTTTGAAGAAACCGACGGCCAGAAAAAATGGTTCTTTGTGTCCAGCAAGCCTTTTTAGATCTGCGACCGCCCTTTCCGCTAACTGTCCATCGGCATATGCTTCATCTGATACGGCGGCAGCCTCAAAAGGTGGTCCCCTCCCCTTTTCCTTGATTCTCGCGTTGGCAGCCTCCTTTCGTAGACTCTCTTCAAGGACATAATGGCCTGCGCTCCGATCTGGCCTCCAAGGAGGCTCAGACCAGCCTTCCTCACTGTCATTCGGAAAGTGAAGGACCTTCCCATTGGACACTGTATGGTAACCATGTTTCTTGAAGTGAGAATTCAAGGTCACCGCCCAGGGAGCTTCTTTGTCAGCTCTGGCCGTGTAGGCGACAAAACGGTTCCGTGCCGGCCTCACGCTGGAAAAGAGGCTTGCTCTCGAAGCTCCGCAAGTCGGAACCATACAGTAAGCCCGCTCAAATAGGACTCCTTGAGATGCGAGTCGATCGATGTTTGGGGAGACAATTTGGTCCTGCCCGTAACATCCAAGTTGAGGGCGCAGATCGTCCACTGCAATAAATAGAATATTGGGCTGTTTTGCCAGAACTGTCCCAGGCATCAGGAGGACAAGGTAGGCAAGGGGCAATCCCAGGAGTCTCAAGAGTCGAAAACGGGGCATACGTCTGATGAATGACATTATTAGCTCCAGAGGGGAGAATACACCGAGAACGTCTTGAAGGCGAGACTACAGTAACGATGTTCCCGCTAACAAACACCACTGTGCTGGTTCAGCGATCTTCGTGGCCGCGATTCGATCGTCGCTGGCTCTCGTCGGGGGTTCTAGATCGGCAGGAAATGCGTTTTCAAAAAGCAAAGCGCAGGAGGGTCATCGGGAATTCAGGATCGAAAAGTACCCGATGGATAGAAGCCCGCCCAACGTCACCGCTGAAGCGATGCCAACTGAAGGAATATCCCTTTATGCTGCCCGCTTGAGCGAAACGATAGGCAAGTGGCGACGTAGCGGAGGCTGATTTCTCTGCCTCGACACCAATCTTGGAACGAGTTACACCAGAAGACTCGATCCTTGTCGCAGACGAGGTGTTGGGGTGGTGAGCCGGCGGCCCCAATGACGCTTTCCAGAGCTCTGCAAACAGACAGCTCGTATACCCAGCCGACACTATTGGGTCATTGGTGCACCACCCCGGGTAAGCCTTCTGTACTGGAGGTTGTAGAACATCTCGATATAGCGATAGGTCTCCTCGCGTTCGAGATTGGTGACATACTTCCAAAAGCCGTAGACTCGCGAGAGCGTCATCATCTGTTCAGCGTAGAGTTTCCATGTGTACCGATCTCCGATACGTGCCAGTGATTGTCTAGAGATCTTCTCCCAATATCCAGGATCTTCTGCACTTCTTTCAAAGAAACCGGCTAAAGCTAATGCGGCCTGATCCCCTCGGTTCGGGTCGATGTGAAATCCAGACACACCGTCCTCAATAATCTCGGAAGGCCCGCCATAACGGGTCGCAAATGTAGGCAATCCAGAACTCATTGCCTCGACGACCGTCAAGCCGTAAGCTTCGAACAAGGCCGGCTGAACGAAAACACCCCTTCGGTCGGCGACAAACCGATAGAGTTCCCCCACCAGATTGCGCTCGGATTGGAATCCAACCCACCGCAGCTGTGATTCCAGATCGTGCTGATCGATCAGCTCGTGCATCAATTCAATCTGCTCCCGTTCCTCGTGATCATCAGAACGATCAGGATCGAGAGTACCTCCTACAACCAGCAGGTTTGCGAGTTCGCGCAGCCGCTGACACCGTCCGTACCAATCAACCAGCCCGGTGAGGTTCTTGATTCGGTCCAGGCGAGCCATGGTGAAAATGATGGGCTTCGTTTCGTCCACATATCGGCCCCTCACGGGTGAGCCGCCCGCGCCGCCGATGAGCAGATCATTCAGCTCGGCGTGAAGGCCATGCAAACGACGTTCGTGGTCAGTGTAGGGGAAGTACACTTCCGGGTCGGCACCGGGAGACACCACGTTGAACTTCGGGTCGAACACATCGATTCCATTCCTTACTCGATAGAGCCCGGGCATGGTGAAAGAACTGTAGCTCTCGTATTGCCCTACACTGTCCGAGGTTCCTGCGATCTCTTGATAGGTGCTCGTGATAATGAAGTCCGCCGTGTTCATGGCAATTAGATCCGCTGTGAACTGGCACGCGAAGTGATACTGATCGTCCATCTGTTTCCAGTAGAGCTCGGACCAGAGATACTTGTTCTTCTCGAGAGCATGGGCAATATTGCACTGAGTGACGCGCAGCCGTCGCGACATCAAGGATGCCACCAAGCACCCATCCGAGTAGTTGCCAACGATCAAGTCGGGACGTCCCCCCAGTTCGGCCAACACTTCTTTTTCGGCCTCAATGGCGAACCGCTCCAGATAGGGCCAGACCTCGAAGCGGGAAACCCACTGGGGAACGATCTCACCCCCCTCTTCGCGAAAGGGTATGCGCAAAATGATCGCATTTCGTGAACCCGTTATCTTCTCAGTAGGTTGATCGCAGGTCGTATCTTGAGCTTCGGGAATCAATCGGGTAACTACCAGGATTCTGGGCTCGATGTCGATCCCCTGCTCTTGGAGTCGCTGACGCATTTCCCTCTCGAGAGCACGGACCTGATCGAGAATGTACACGACCTGCCCCCCTGTATCGGGCAACCCCAGGACATTAGACTGCCCGAAGTAGCCATGAGGCGACAGGATTACGATACTGAAAATAGAGGGGATTCGAGACAGAAACTCCTCAAGATTGGCAGGAGTCGGTGCTTCTAGGATATCTAAAAGCAATTGGAGCGTGTCCGACATACGTTCCGCAGTCTTCCCCCACCCCGGCTCGAAGCCCAATTCCCGCAATTGCTCTCCTACATTGAGCCATGTAGCGTCCGGCTGCTGCTCGAGATAGTCGATGGCTTTCCGTGTACCATGACGCAGTCCGGCCACATCAGTGATGCGGTCATTGAGCATGAGTTGGGTCCCTCGGAACTGGTGGACGTGCAGGAATTCAAACAGCCGCTGGTCGCCTTTATCCCGCCTCTCGAAGAGCTGACTCGATAACTTCCGGTTGAGGAAGGCAACTCCCTGGCCAATGGATCTCGTCTCCTTCAATCGGGGGAATTCACGATTGAAGGGTCCCAGGTCCACCTCCAGAGGCCAGCAACTGTCGTCTTGTTGTCCGTCCTGTAGCCATTCCTTGAAGGCAAGGTATCTCGAGACGGATATTCTCTCGACTTTGACGCTTTCCAGATGAAACCTCAGATAGTGCCACTCTCCGATCCGGGGGCGCACGGCCAGATACATCCATTGGGTGTCTAGGGCGGCTTCCTGACCGACTCGAATCATCTGCGCCAGTGGTGACTCCAGAAGGTGGCCGTTCTGAGCTTCCTTCGAATACTTCTGCAGCTCATGCAGCAGTTCAGAACTGAGCAGGAACTTCTTATCCAGACTCGCATAACGTCGCAGCAACAGGTATGCGTCGTCCCTGTGTGCTCTCAGGTATTCCACAAGTTTCTTAATCATTTTCCCTTTCCACAGTGGGCTGTCGGATCTGTCCGAAAAAGTCATAATACCGGATGGCTTCGATGATCCCTCGAGCATGGTGCCCCTCGGCGAAGTAGATGTGTGGATCTCCGCGCAGCTTCTCCAGTTCTGGATCATGGTTCCCGACCACCACCGCAAGGGTGTTACCTCTCAGCATTTCCTCGTCATTCCCCGAGTCGCCCGCAACCAGGCAGCGCTCGAGCGGGATTCCCCATTTGGTGGCAAAGTATCGCAATGCCATTCCCTTCGAAGCCCGAATAGGGAGCACATCGAGGTAGGCCTGGTGAGAATAGATCAGATTGACCTGCAATCCAGACCGGCGCATGAACCGCGATATCTCACTGATCGACAGCGTTTCCTCCGGATCCACATCATAGCTCACCTTGAACGGTGCTTGCCCTTCGGGACCTTGAAGCTTCAGTCCCGGGAGTTCTGCCATAGCTTCCCGGACTACCTCCGGGCGCCAGCGATGGCGAATATGTTGAATCCAGCCCTTATCTTCTACCAACTCCGACCCGTAACGGATGTAGGTGCCGACCGATGTCAAAAGGAACTGAGGAGTCGGGATCTTCCACTTCTTAAGCACCTCCCGTGTCAGCTCCGAGCTACGTCCTGTGGCAATTCCGAATGCCACCTTTTCTCCCACGGCTCTCAACATCTCCAGTAGTTCCTGCACGGCTTCTCGGTCTCCGATCAGCGTATTGTCGATATCACTCACGAGGAGCCGGTCTGCTGTGATGAGGCGACTCTTCGGAGCAAAGAAGCTCCGCTTCTCGGAACGATGGATAATCATCCTGGAGGCGCGCATGTATTTCTTGACATGCGCACCCCACGAAAAGTGGCGCTGCACTCCCCGAATTCCACTTCGGGACCATCTGCGCCACCTCTCGCGATCGCTGAGTGCGTCCAGCAAGACTCTGCTCATGTTATCGGCGTCTAGTGGATCGATCAGCACCCCATTCTTGCAGTGTTCCATGATATCTCGAGGACCTCCGTCCGCGGTGGCTATCACGGGGAGTCCACTGGCCGCCGCTTCCAGCAGTGTCAGTCCAAACGGCTCGGTCAGGGCGGGATTAATGAAAACCCCTTTGCTGCGAGCCGCGACGCGATAAAGATCCGGAATTTCATCCGGACCAACCTCCTTGGGATAGGCCACTTTGCCATAGAGATTGTAGTAGTCCACGAGATACAACAGTTCGCTGAGCACCTCCCTGGTCCCTCTTGCCATCGCTCGGATGTCGTTTCTGGACCCAGCGATGATAACCAGATTAGCCAGGTCTCGCAGACTCTTGTTCTCTCCGTACGCACGGATCAAAGTGGCAATGTTCTTTCTCGGATCCGGACGCGATAGCGCGAGTACCATGGGTTTGCGCCAGTCTTCAAGGAACGGCCGGATCCTGTTGAACACAGAGGCCTGAGTGAGGCGCATCCGTCTCGGTGGCGAGAATCGACGGAGATCGACTCCGGGTGGAATCACCACCATCCGCCGCGGCTGGTAGTGATCGTACACTTCGTACTGTTCATGCACTTCCTGGTGGGTACTGGCGACCACGAGTGCGGCATGCTCCACGGCTGCTTCCTCTGCTTCGATGCGGCGGCTGATCCGATATCGCTTCTCAATGGTCTCGGCCTGGGAACCCTGCTCGATAAGGCGCTGCTGCTTGACCCTGCCCAGTGAATGGCCGGTGAACACCATGGGTACGTTTAGAATCCCCGACAGGCAGGAAGCGACATACCCGGATTCAGCGTAGTGGCCGTGGAACAGATCGGGTGGACGACCTATTGAGCGCAAATACCGGAGCGTATTATCGACGAACATGTCCAGATAAGGCCAAAGACTCTCCTTATGCAGATAACGCTGCGGCCCACAGTCGACCCGAATGATATTGGCTCCGGGAGCCAGTTCCTCGACCGGTTCAGAATAGCTTCGATCCACGCGAGAATCGGAAATCCGGCGAGTAAGAAGGTCGACCTTCTCCACGGCCGGGTGCTCGATAAGCGCGCGCGCCAACTCGATCACATATTTGACCTGGCCCCCGGTGTCAGCATCGCGTCCGAGTTCCATGTCGTAGCCACGGACCAAACCGTGGGCGCTGACGAGTACGATATATCGATTCTTCTGGTCAGGCATGATCAATCTCCTGAAGCCGGGCGAGGCTCCGACCACTTAAACCCGCAATTCTCACAAAGTGGCAACTGCAGCGGAATGGCTTTGAACATAATGCAGGTCTCATTGTAGTGCGAACCTCTGTGTACGTCTTCAGCACGAATGAAACACTCTTCAGTGGGACAAGGATTTGCCGAATAGAGCCTCCTCCTGGATGCGGATCCGTGCTGAGAAGATTCTTCAGATGCAGAGCCGTCATCCAGAGGGAAGGGTGTTTGCCAAACGTGAATTCAACAGATTTCCAGGGAGAGAACAACTGGCTGCCTGGTAGTTTGCGGATGCCTACCTTCTATGCATGGCTCCATGAACAGAAGTCGTTTGCACCAAAAGGCAACTGGCTTGATGAGGGCAGACGACACTGGAAGGAGTTACTGGCGTAGATCCAACTCTATCCAACTCCAGCCAAGATAGAATACAACTCAGGGGATAGTCCTTCGGGGTTAGCAAGCAGCATCCTCCAGCTGATGACTTCAGGTGGGAAGCGCCATCCTTTGTAGCTGGCCGTACTAACCCAAGTGCACTAATTCTGCTGACTGCGGCTCAACTTGACAAAGCCCTGAGAGAGGGCAGCAGAATGTGAATCTATTCAAGGGCGGATCCGGGTCTCAGGATGCGCCCCTGAATCGGCCCCCCCCAAACTCCGCCTGCGAATTCGATCTTGATCTGCATTCCATCGATGTCGCCCCCGTTTCCGTGGCCGACGAAACTCCAATTAGCGGTGCGGTTCACACCGTCCCAATTGCCGGTCATGGTGCCTTCCCAGGTCCCATTGTCGAGAACGACCTTAAACGTCCCCCACATCGGCCCGGAGTATAAATGTTCAGTTTCGTCGGCAGAGGCAGGTTCGTACCTCCAGTTCCAGTTCACGAGCAGTGTCTGCAGCCCCTCGACCAGCGGAGCCACCTCCGTCGGCTGTATGTCTTCGACGTTGAAGACCATTTCCCGGTCTCTCATGTGAAAATTGCTGCGGGGACTGCAAGGGGCAAGGGTGCCGCCCGCCATTGGCGGCCCATAAGGAAGACCGCTCGACTCGCCGCCGGGGCACATGTACTCTCCCCAATCGGCAAATACAGCAAAATCTGCATATGTGTTGCCCGAGAAAAAGATTGGGCCTTTCTTCGCGTGTCTCTTCGCCAAGACATCTCCGGTCGCCAGCAAAAACAAGGAGATCAGGGCTATGCCAACAAGTAAGGTTCTGATTCGATCTTTCATTTGCATTCCCTCCTTCATGGATGGGGCAGCAGGCTTGCTGCCGCTCACAGTGACTGAAATTTAATTACAGGTCGACTATGGTCCTGAGACGGTAGGATGCACAAGCGACAAGCTCTGCCAGGCATGCGATAACTTGCGCCAGACGACACAGAAACCCTGTTTGGCGCAACTTGTCGTCGATGGCACGGGTTATCGTCCTGCTCTCGCCAAGCTCCGAAGCCCTTGAATTCCCGAGAGATTGGTCCGAAAATAGCTATTGCTCCAAATCTTCGTAAGGATTTTCACGATGAGCCCGCTCAAGCGCCGACAGAAATCAGTTCTTTTCATGCCGAACGTGGGAAAAAGGCTGAGGTCGTGGAAGGAAATCGCCGCCTATTTGAACACGTCGGTCCGGACGGTCCAGCGCTGGGAAAAGACCGAGGCATTGCCGGTGCGCCGGCACAGGCACATCGCCGGTGGCACGATCTACGCATACAGGCCGGAGCT
>JAUWTT010000282.1 GCA_030614585.1 Acidobacteriota bacterium | reverse complement strand
CAACTCCTGGTCTTTCTCCGGCACCTTGGCTGACTCTTCTGCCAGGAGACAGTCGAAGAACTGCGATCCACTGTGGAGCAGAAGAACGAGTTCCCTTCAGTTTGCTTCGTTTTTCCAGCAGAGTTGACGGAGGGTCGTGAGTTCTTTGACGAATTCTGGCCGGAGGCTCGTGCAGTCTCTGATCCGAAAGGAGAGATCTTCAGCGCTATGGGGGTGAGTAAAGCCAGTCTGCGTGAAGTGTTTGGCCCCGGAGTCTGGGTGAGGGCGCTTCAGGCAATGAAGAAGGGGTACAGGCCGGGACGAGCCATTGGGAATCCATGGCTTCTGCCAGGTATCTTTCTTGTCGAAGACGGTCTGATTCGCTGGAAATGGAGATATAAGAACATCGGTGATCATCCCGATTTCAAGGAGATTGGGGGCTACCGATAACCGGGCAAGAAGATTAACCACAAAAGCACAAAAGCACAAAGCAATGATTCTTCTCGTGCTTTCGTGATTTTGTGGTTGGTTTTTGAGGGGGATGTACCACCAAGTCACCAAGAGCACCAAGGATACTAAGCTCTCACCGTTCACTAATCGCTACATCTTCTCCTTTTGTCGCGAGCTTTGTCGTGAGCCTTGTCGTAAACCTTATCGATTCGAGTACGATCACCCTCCTTCGCTGAAGCTATGGAGGGCAGGCCGAGCATCCTCCTTCGCCAAGGCTATGGAGGACAGGCCGATTATCCTCCTTCGCTGAAGCTATGGAGGACAGGCCGATTACCGATAACCGATCACTGATTACTCTTTTCCAAGTTCCATCATGTATCCTAGTTTTCGGTGAAACTGCAGAGTCATTCACAGGAGACCGAGGACCCAAAATCCGGACTCATCTTCGATATAAAGAGATATTCCGTCCACGATGGACCGGGAATCCGAACCACAGTTTTCTTTAAAGGGTGTCCTCTGAGCTGCCCCTGGTGTCAGAATCCCGAGAGCCGCGACAACTCCCCGCAATTGCTGTTCAGAAAAGAAAAGTGCATCGTTTGCGGTTCGTGTTTGGATGCATGCCCAACCGGAGCGATCTCGTCTGAGAATGGCGGCCCGATTACAGATCCTGAAAAATGTATCCGGTGTGCTACCTGTACCGAGGCTTGTCCCACCGAGGCCCGTGAGATGGTGGGCCGCGTTATGTCCGTCGGTGAAGTCGTTGAAGAACTGGAGAAAGACACGCTCTTCTACGACGAGTCGGGAGGAGGCATTACCATTTCCGGCGGCGAACCTCTGGCTCAGCCAGATTTCCTGCTCGGACTTCTGAAAGCCTGCGGCGAGAGCGGGTTCCATCGGGCGGTCGATACGACTGGCCTCACCGATCCAAGCACCCTGATTCAGGTTGCGAAGGAAACCGATCTGTTCCTTTACGACCTAAAACTCATGGACCCCGAACTCCACCGTCAATTCACTGGATTCAGTAACGAGGGGATCCTCTCTAACTTACAGCTACTGGCCAAAATGGGGATAAAGATCGTTATCCGCTATCCGGTAGTTCCCTCAGTGAACGATGATCTCGAGAATGCGAGACTGACTGCTGAGTTCGTCTGCTCGCTCGATGGAGTCCCCGATGTTAACATTCTGCCGTTCCACAAAGCGGCGAGAGACAAGCACAAGAGGTTCGGTCTTGATTACACACTGGATGAGTCTACCGAAGCATCGGACGAACAGATTGCAAGGATTCGTGCCGTGATGGAAAAGAGCGGATTGAAAGTCAAAATCGGAGGATAGGCAATGAATGACCGAATTGCTCGGCTGAGAGAGGAAAGCTTCTCCGCAGAGCCCACGATCTCGGTCGAAAGGGCAAGGCTGATCACCGAGTTCTATCGGTCGAATGATGGCAAGCATTCAACACCGGTAACTCGAGCACTTTCCTTTCAGTACCTTTGCGAACGAAAGACGCTCTACCTGGGCGATGACGAGTTAATTGTCGGCGAGCGTGGACCTGCCCCGAAATCGGTCCCGACGTTTCCCGAACTCACGTGCCACACCAGACAGGATCTTCAGATTCTGAACAGTCGCGACAAAACATGGTATCGCGTGAACGAGGACGATATCGAGACCTACGAAAACGAGGTCGCCCCCTACTGGCAGGGACGCTCGATGCGCGACAAGATCTTCTCCCATGTGCCGGAAGCCTGGAAAGAGGCTTACAGTGCGGGCGTGTTCACCGAATTCATGGAACAACGAGCCCCAGGTCACACGACTCTAGACGGTCTGATCTACGAACAGGGCCTGCTGGATCTGAAAAAGAAGATTGCAGAGACGCAAGCCCGGTTGGACTTTCTGTCCGACCCTGAAGCGACCGATAAATCAGAACAGCTACGGGCAATGGACATCGCTTGCGATGCCGGCATCATCTTTGCCGAGCGGCATGCGGTCCTGGCTGAAAAGATGGCCCAGCAGGAAACCAGCGTCGAGCGACAAGCCGAGCTCAAGAAGATTGCGGAAGTCTGTCGGCGAGTCCCGGCCAACGCCCCCCGAGATTTCTGGGAAGCCGTCCAGATGTACTGGTTTGTCCATCTCGGGACCATCACCGAGCTCAATGGCTGGGATGCTATGAATCCCGGGCATCTGGACCAGCACCTCGCACACTTCTACGAGCAGGGTGTCTCCGATGGGTCACTCGACCGCGAGAAAGCCAGGGAACTACTGCAGGGTCTCTGGATAAAGTTCAATAACCACCCCGCACCGCCCAAAGTTGGAGTGACTGCGGCTGAGAGCGGTACCTACAACGATTTCACGAACATCAACCTCGGAGGTCTGAGGCCGGATGGTTCTGACGCGGTGAACGAGCTCTCGTACCTCATGCTCGAGGTCATTGACGAACTCCACCTCCTTCAGCCAGGCAACAATGTTCAGATCAGCCGCAAAACCCCGGATCGCTTCCTCAAGGCGGCCTGCCGAGTCATTCGCAATGGTTACGGCTATCCTTCCGTCTTCAATGCTGATGCCGTGGTGGCTGAACAGATCCGGGTGGGGAAATCGGTCGAAGACGCTCGAGAGGGAGGCACCAGTGGATGCATTGAAACGGGTTGCTTCGGCAAGGAGGCGTATCTACTGACCGGCTATCTGAATGTGCCGAAAATCCTTGAGGTTACCCTGAATGACGGAGTCGATCCTCTCACCGGGCGACAAATCGGCATCCGGACTGGAGACCCGACAAGTCTTACCGACTTCGATGCACTGTACACAGCATTCGAGAAGCAGCTGCACTACTTCATCGACCTGAAGGTCTCGGTCAACCAGTACATCGAGCGGATGTTCTCCCGCCACATGCCCGCCCCGTTTCTCTCCGCTGTGATTCGAGACTGTATCACTCGCGGCAAGGACTACTATGACGGTGGCCCGCGATACAACACCACCTACATTCAGTGCTGCGGTATCGGGACCATCACGGACAGCCTTTCAGCCATCAAGAAGCACGTCTTTGACGACGGGTCAGTAACGCTGAAAGATTTGCTCGAAGCCCTGAAGCTGAACTTCGAAGGTGACGAAGCACTGCGTCAGCGTCTTGCCAATAAGACTCCGCGCTTCGGGAACGACCTCGACGAAGCGGACTCGATCATGCAGCGAGTCTACCAGTCACTCTTCGCTGCCATTGACGATCGACCCAATACGAGAGGCGGAAAGTACCACCTGAATATGCTGTCAACAACTTGCCACGTCTATTTCGGCAGCAAATTGGGGGCAACTCCCGATGGGAGACGCGCAGGGCTACCCGAGTCGGACGGCACCTCACCCAGTCATGGAGCAGACCGGCAAGGCCCAACCGCCGTATGCAAGTCTCTCGGGAAAATGGACCAGATCAAGTCTGGTGGCACTCTGCTGAACCAGCGTTTTTTGCCACAGGTCCTGGAAGGTGACGAAGGTATCGAGAAACTGGCCCAGTTGATTCGGACCTACTTTCGTCTCGATGGCCATCACATCCAGTTCAACGTGGTGGATACAGCCACGCTCCGTGACGCCCAGGAGAATCCCGAACAGTATCGTGACCTCCTGGTACGGGTCGCCGGGTACAGTGATTATTTCTGCGATCTCGGAGCAGAGCTTCAGGAAGAGGTGATCTCCCGGACAACCCAGGAAGGGTTTTGAAACGACGAACGACGAACCGGTTATCGGTTATCGGTTATCGGTGAACGGTGATCGGTGAGGGAGTAAGTAGTAAGCAGTGAGTAGTAAACGGTTATCCGTAAATGGTTATCGGGAAGAAACCGAATGCCGGAGGGATCGGAATTCGATAATCGAAAATCGAACCGTTCGTCGCTTGTCACAGGCGGGCCCCCTATGTTCCACATTTGTCACTTGTCATTTGTCATTTGTCATTCCTTTGCTGGTATTCTGAAGAGTAACGATTATGAGTGAACGAATTAGTCTCATCTCAGTTATTGGTTTGGCGTTTTTCCTCTTACTAAATCCACTGCAGGCGGCGAATGATGCCGAGAAACGTGTCAGCGAGTGTACCCGGGTCCTGAAAGAGGTTCTGGATATCCCTGAAGGCATCCCTCAGAGCCTCCTCGACAAAGCGGAATGCGTAGTCGTCATCCCCTCTGTGAAGAAGTTCGCCTTCGGTTTCGGAGGCAGCTACGGGCGGGGCGCCATGATCTGTCGTTCCGGCCAGAAGCAGGATGGCCCCTGGGGTGCGCCCTCAATGTTCCGGCTCGAAGGAGGGAGTATTGGATTTCAACTGGGTGGCTCCGCTACCGACTTCGTGCTTCTGGTAGTGAATCCGCGAGGTGTTGACTCGCTTTTGAAGAGCAAGGTGAAACTTGGTGCCGATGCCATGGCGGCGGCTGGACCCAAGGGTCGCTCCGCAACCGCAGAGACCGATGCCTTGATGACTGCCGAAATCCTCTCTTACTCCCGATCAAAAGGTCTTTTCGCAGGAGTATCGCTGAAAGGATCGACCCTCCGGCAGGACAATTCCGCAAACGAGGACCTTTACAATTCCAGCGTCACCGCTCGGGAGATTGTCGTGGAGGGCAAAGTGACGACTCCGGCATCAGCAAAGGAACTGGTGGCACTTCTTCAGGACAGATCGCCCAAAAATCTCTCAAAGTGATCGATTTGCGATTGTCGATTTTCGAATGTCTATCATCTGTTTCCGCGTTTCGAGCTTCAAACGGTCTTGGGTCTTGGGTCCTGAGTCTTGGGGAGAACTTCGAGCTTGTTTCGAGCTTCGAACTTGGGACTTACCCAGAAGTGTGATCATGGATAATCTTCCAGCCCTCATCGAATCTTCTAAGAACCAGACTGAAGAGTCCCCCTAACGGATCCTCCCCGTCTCGAATCAAGTTCCAGCGCCCTTTTATCAATGCGTGCTCCGTTCCCAGTTTCTCCACCTTGATTTCGGAGAAAGTGACCCGGCCCAGGGACTCTCCTTTACCCCTGTAACGCTTCTCGTAACGTTCCTTCAGCCCTTGCCACCCTTCGATGACCGTACCTCCCGAGAAATACGACAGTCTTTCCGATTTCCAGTAGGTCTCCATAAAGAGGTTCAAATTTCCCTGGTTCCACGCTTCCTGCTGATCGCTCAAGACTTGCCGGAGTTCCTTCTCAGCACCGCTCCCGGAATCCTGGCTCCAAGGAACGCCAGTCGAGAAAAGAAGCAACCCAATCGCCGTTAACGAAACCAGTCTAATATTCATTTTGCCTCCTGCTTGACATTCACAAATCCCGAACCAGCTATGTTCCGAAACATTCGACAGGGAACCACAGAAGGTGGCCCAACACAAGTTCTCTAAAGTTCCTCCTTCTCTTTGCGAGCTGGGCTTGAGACCTGGGGCTTGTGGCTTGGTATCTTAGCTCCTGTT
>JAUWTT010000457.1 GCA_030614585.1 Acidobacteriota bacterium | reverse complement strand
TTCGGCCTTGCCGTATTCTCCTTGAAATATGAGGTTCCTCGCCTTCGGTAAGAATTCATGAGCCCCCTTCTTGTCGCGATCGATCGGACTCCCTGCCCAAAGAGAATCCTCATTCAGCTGCAAGCGCTCTTCTTCAATACCTCCAAAGACCATTGCTCCCAGGCGGCCGTTGCCGACGGGCAGTGCCTCAACCCACCGCTCTGCGGGCTGCTCGTACCAGAGTATCCACTTCGAGGACGCGGACTCAGCAGGGTCCGATCCGGCCCCGCAGGAGGCCACAAGGAGTAATAAGAGGGCTGCAATCACTGTTCTCACCTTGGTCGTCCCGTTCATCTGTCTTGGCTCCTTTCGAAGCTCCCGTCAGGGGGTTGGTTGACCTGACTTTTCGGGAATTGTGTGTAGGGCTTCACCTATCGGGAACGATAGGCTCCGGTTATCTGAACTGTCAAGGAATGGGTGTGTATTATCGACCGAGCGGTTGAGTTCAATTGGAGCTATACTGAGATTGAGCCTCACGAAAATCAATATCGGCGTAAGCAGGATTTGGGAGGGAGACAATGTCAAAAAACGTACTCGGGTTTGTGGTTCTAATGATGGTGGCACCGTTAGCAGCGGAGGGTGTTCCTGAGTTCTATAGAAGTGTTGATCGCCTGGTCTGGGTGGTTGAAGACATTGACCAGACCCTCGATCAACTTCGTAACCTCGGGTTTACTGATTTTGAGGATCTTGGGGTTGGAAACTTGGACGGCACCGACTTCCGCGGGAAACCGGCGACGGGAGCCTACCGGGTAGTCTCCGGTCGGTTTGGAAACGTTGCGGTCCACTGGATCCAACCCAGCGGTGGCGGCAATGCATTTGCCGAATTCCTCGAGACACATGGAAGCGGCGTCTTCAGCCTAATGCATAGAACCCCTAATCTGGAAGCTCTTGAGAGCGAAGTGAAACGGATGCGGGATCTCGGTGTGAGCACCCTAATGGGAGGGAGTATTGATACGCAGTCCGACCCGATTCGGTTCGCTTTCTTTGATACGGAAAAGAAGGGTAAGTACGTGCTCGGCCTGATCTATTTTCCTGGCGGGAACGAAGGTCCATTGGCAGTTCCCTCGACCAACTCCAGCGGCCGGGTTGTTACCCAATACGCATTCGCAGTCAAAGAGTTGGAGCCGGTTTCGGAATACTGGGAAAGGCTCGGCTTTCCAGCTATGGGGTTCACTCATGGGAAGCTGACCAACTTGAAATACCGTCGCCGTCCGGCAGATTTCGATATGCGGCTCGGGTGGCAACGCCATGGCAAGGTTGTCTACGAATGGATTCAGTCTCTGCGTGGCCCTGATGTCTATATCGATCACATGAAAATACATGGCGAGGGCTTTCACCACCTTGCGTTCGGAGTAGATGATATGGACAAAGACATTGCGTGGTGGACAGAAAAGGGGCATCCCGAAAGCATGTCAGGAGGCTGGGGTGTGGAAGGTAAGCCGGGGTCGGGTCGGTTTGCTTATGTCGATACACAGGCTCTGGGTGGGACCGATGTCGAGCTCTTGTGGAACTATCCGAGCGAGTAGCCCGCTGCCAACTCGGGATCAGGGTTTTAACCACTAAAGCACTAAGACACTATGAATTACTTGTGATTTCGTGACTTAGTGGTTAAGCCTTGCAAGCTCCGATCCGCGGTCTCAGAACTCAACAACTATAATCTCCGACTTTCCGGAAGCGTGGTCTGGACTATCCTGGCAGAGTACCAGCCTCTATCCAAGCTTCCAGGGTTTTCTGTAATCGTACTGAAGCAGTTGATTCGCGTTCGATGGGCTTGTTACCTTCTCTTCCTTTGGGTTCCACTCAATTCTGGAACGTGTCGCCAGGGCCATGTTTGCCAGATGTGCAAATGTCGTTGATCGATGGCCTTCTTCCAGGGGGCACCGACATTCGTTGCGACTCTTCACACAATCGAGGAAGTTGCGGACATGGGCCTCTGTAGGATCGTTTGTTTCCACTTGCACAGTCTCGGTTCCCAGATTGTTCTGTTGCTTCTGAAACTGCCCGGCGGAAGGAGGGATGAACCTGTAACTGGCAGCATTCGAGTATGACGGATTCGAAACCATGGTGCCCAAGGTGCCCTGCAGTTCAATCTCACCTTGGGGGATAGTTACCCCACTGCTCGCCTCATACTGGCCAAAGACCAGGAGGGTCCCTGATTTGAACTCGAACGTTACTTCCATCGTATCGGGGATGGTCCGATCATCGTCTACAAAATGTCCACCTTCGTGAGCGGAAACGCTTACAGGTGCTTGCTCGCCAAGCATCCACCGGATGGCATCGAAGTAGTGGACCCCCCAGTTGCCAACTTGAGATGAGTAGTCGCCCCACCATCGGAACCTGTAGGGATGGATATTTTCCTGGTAGGGGCGTTGGGCTCGCGGGCCTAGCCACATATCCCAGTCAAGTTCAGATGGAGGCGATGTCGGCTTCGCTTTTCCAATGCCGTGGGGGTACATGTTACTGATCCGGTAGGCTCGGGCCACGCTGACTTTCCCAAGCTTTCCGTTCTGGATGAGTGGCGCGAGAGGGCGATAAACGGGCGAAGATCGACGCTGCAACCCGACTTGAACGATGCGTTTATACTGTCTCGCGGCTTCGGTCATCTTTCGGCCTTCAACAATTGTCATTGAGAGAGGCTTCTCGACGTAAATGTCCTTTCCACTCTGACAAGCCATGATGGTCTGTATCGCGTGCCAGTGATCGGGTGTCGCAATCACGACGGCATCGATATCTTTCTGCTCGAGAAGACGACGGAAGTCCTTGTAGCGTGCAACTCCTTTGCCAAAACTCTCCTCCATTTTGGGAATTCGACCTCCCAGGTCGGCTCTCAGATGCGGATCGACCATTGAGCCATCGCGGTACAGATAGGGGGAGTAGACATCGCAGAGAGCGGCTACTTCAACATCGTCGAAGGACCGAAACACATTAAGCACTTGGGTTCCCCGATTTCCTACCCCTATGAAACCGAGGCGAAGGCGGTCATTAGCCCCCAGTATTTGCCCGGTGCGGCTGGTGGCAATTGCGCCGGCTCCCAAGCCGGCAGCCACTCCCGTAGCAACAGACTGACCAAGGAAACTGCGTCGGGTGAGTTGGTTTTGCTTTTGCGGCATTTTTTCTCTCCTATCAGGATTGCTGAACCGAACCAATACACAACTATGGCGGATATGGAGTCACTTTTCCAGAGGTCAGACTGTATCTTTGCTGAGGCATGGGCGCCGTAAAGATTTCTGAGTCCATTGAAGTGGCTCCACCGTCCTGCGCCTTTTCTCATGCACAGCTATGGTGGATCATCAAGAAAGTGTTCCCTATGCCTTGACTGACGTTGTCATTTGCCACTTGTCATTTGTCACTTGTCTGTTCCCGCCTTGGACGTGCAAGGTGTCTCAATAGTGCTTCTGACGGCGATGAGATAAGGAGTCCTGCCAGCGAAAGGAGGAGAAAGGGAATATACAAAAGCACATTTGTTCGGAGCAGAGCGGCGACAAATCCGAGTAGCGCGATCGCTTCGAACAGTGCAAGTCTCACAATGAACAATGAGTACCCTTTCCGGAGATCAACTGCTTCTCCCTGAGAGGAGGCCGAGGACTGCGTTCCCCTGGAGGAGTTCACGAAACGGTGGAGGTTCTGTGCCAGGACGAAGTCAACGACTGCGATCAGGCAGAAGATCAGGAAGATCGGATCCGATACGGAGCCGCTTGAGGGCAAAGCATCTTGTTGGGGCGCGGCGACGATCCAGGCGACAACAAGTATCAGGAGAGGAGTGGAAAGGAAGCCAAACCAGAGGATCTTTGCAGTTTGAATTAGAGTACTCGACTTATCGTTGGGATCATTCACAGCATATCCTGGACAAATCGGGTGTCCGTTGGAACTCGAGATCAGAATAATTGTCCCATTACCCGATATCAAAGCGTAATCGGTGTAGTGGTCGAAGCTCCCTGGGTTCGTCAAGAACCCTGAGAGAAGTAATTGCTCGAACCTGTGACTGACTTCCCAGTTGGTACAACGCGAAATCTCAGCAAGGATCGAATGGGGCCTTTGGAGTGCGGAAGCCTTAGCTTCCGCTTTGCCCTCAGTCAGCGGATTCCGGTT
>JAUWTT010000283.1 GCA_030614585.1 Acidobacteriota bacterium | reverse complement strand
TGCACAATGGAATCTCCCAGACATTGGAGGAAATCTGGACTGTCTACAACCCGTACGACCAGCACAGCGTCACTAATGATCTAACGAAGGATCAGCTGAATGACTTGATCGAATACATAAAGACCTTCTGACTGCTCAACGGTTTCTCTGCAGACAGCCGGAAAGGAAGGACGATTCACGATCCTAATTACCACTGTCTACCTTCAGTACCAAGTGAGTCGGACTTGCCGAACTGTGGTGAATGCGGTGCTTCTGCGGCTTGTAGCTGGAATCTGGTGCCATCATGATCGAATCGACAAAGGTCTGAGGATTGCGGTCATAGAGTGGAAACCAAGTGCTTTGAATCTGTACCATCATTCGATGTCCACGCTTGAACGTGTGGTTGGCTGTCGGAAGCGGAACCTGGTATTCCAGGACTTCGTTGGGTTTGATCGCCCGGGCCTTTGAATAGTCCTCGCGATAACGCCCTCTGAAGATATCTCCACTAATCATCAACTGGAACCCGGACATTGCGAACGACGTCGGGTCTTCGTCGGGATAAACGTCGATCAGCTTCACAACCCAGTCAGCATCGGTCCCGGTTGTTTCGGCGAAGAGATTTGCCAGCACCGGTCCGCGAACCGTCAGCGGTTCTTCAAGCGGTTCACTGGTCCAGGTGACCACATCGGGACGGCCGTCGGCGAATCGTTGATCCTCGACCAGCCAGGATCGCCACTTGGAGATGATTGAGGGCACCCCATAATTGGATCCCCATACCGGGCGGGGAGCATTAGGCACCGGTTTGGCGGGATCGGAAGTGTATTTTGTTGAATTGTCTCCTTCCCCTGGGGCGTCAAACGAGAGCTTTCCGTCGGCATGGAGATACAGCTTTCTTACCGTCTGGGCGGGGGGCCACTGGTCGAAGTGGCGCCAGCGGTTGTTGCCTGTCTCGAACACGGTCACCGGATCAATGGTTGCCGTTTCCACTCCCTTCAGGAAATGGTCCAGGAATGGGCGCAGGACATCTTCTCGAAACCGTTTGGCGGTGTCTTCATCGAAACTGATCGCGCCCAGGTGGCTGCCATCCGAGAAGTGCTGGCCGTGATACCAGGGGCCGGCGGCGAAGAAGTTCAGGTCGTTACTCGTGTCGTGCTTTTCTATGGCTGCATAAACGGCCGGCGACCCGTAGATATCCTCCTGATCCCAGAGGCCGTGCACGTGGAGTGCAGGCACCAGCCGGCTGGGATGATCGAACCACTGATCAGCCGCGCAGTCACGCCAGTAATCGGTGTAGGACGGATTATCCATCAAGTGGGACCACATTTCATGGCGGTCGTCGAGATACTCGCCAAGAGCTTTCCCCAGGGCGCCCTTACCCAGTGCCCAGCTGTAGAGATCCCGATGGGTGTAAGGGTAGTCAAACGAACTCCCTTTGCGAGTCTCCATGCTGTAAATGAATTCAAAGGCGTAAATAGGCCGAAAGGCCCCCCAGTGAAACCAGTCATCGGCTTTCCATACATCGACGACAGGGTTGAATGGAACTGCCGCCGCCAACGCCGGATGGGGTTCGCGCATGGCCGACAGGGTCAGCCAGCCAGGATACGAGGTGCCCCAGACTCCGACCTTGCCGTTGTTGTCGGGGACGTTCTTGACCAGCCAGTCGATCGCGTCCCAGGCGTCGGTAGTCTCATCGGTCCCGGTCTTGTTGTATTCCCCTCGAGGGACTCGATACATCTCATACTTGCCTTCCGACTTATACCTCCCGCGCAGATCCTGAGCTGCGTAGATATAGCCGTTTCCCAGGAATTTCGGGCCGAGATTCACTTCCAGCTTTGTCGAAGATGCTCCCACTAATCGAGTCGCGTCGTAGGGTGTGCGCTCCAGGATGATGGGAAGCGGTTCTTTGGCGTTCTTGGGGGTCAAGATTACCGTGTAGAGCTTGGCTCCATCACGCATTGGAACCATCTCTTCGCGCAGCGTGAAATCATCCAACGGATAGACTTCACGGAGAGGGTCTTCTGCCAGCGCGAGAGTGGCTGTTGAGAGTACAAAAAGTGTCAGAATCAGAAACCATGCACGGATTCTCATTGAACCTCCAGGTGCTGCGGGACTAAGTTATGTTGGATGTGATTCTAGGTAGCTGAGGATTGAGCGTCAACGTGGTTGATGATTTCAGGAGGAAAGCGATCCCTCGATAAAGTGATTCCATCCGTCAATTGTGCCTGACTCTGCCTCAACTTGACAAAGCCGGCTACCCGAAGTTCTCCTTCAGAAAGGAGGCAGCGTTCTCTGGTCCATCCCATTCTGTAAGCTGCTCGCGGAACGTTTCTACTGCCGCCTTCGCATCGTCATCTTGGAGTAATCGGTCGATCGCAGCCAGGACGTCAGAAGCCTTTGCCCTTTTCTTGTTCAAGCGAATGGCAAAACCCTTTCGTACGCAAGCATCCAGATTGGCTTGTTGTTCCGGGTGCATTCCGATCCCGACAATCGGTGTCCCCGACAGACATGCATTCATTACAGTATTTTGCCCCCCATGGATGACGGAGATATCCGCCATTGGGTTCACCCTGTGTGCGGGCAGAAACCCAGTGACAATCACATTCTGCGGAACATCGACAGCCACTTGTTCGATATGTGACTTCACGGGTGCTATCACTCGGTAAGGTCTATCCCTGAAAGCTGCCAGAATCTCAGCAACGAGTGCCGGTTTTCCCGAACTCCCCATCGCGAAGTATACGATGGGCTTGTCGTGGGGCATCGAGGCGACTTCATCAGGAATCGGTCGGTCAATTCTAGCCGGCAGAGGTCCAACGTAGTGCAGGGAGGGACGGACCTCGGAAAAGTTGACCCACTCAGGAATGTCGGCAAGAAGTGTGTGATCACCTTCGATTAGATCGATGAAATTCTTGAATTTGGCCAGCCCGTACTTCGGACCGACAGTGTTGTAGGCCCTTACTGGAGCCGCCAGCTTGAGAATCAGCCTGCTGACCCAGCGATTCATCCTCTCTTCGTCGTTACGAAAAAGCCAACGCACGAAGCCAAAATCGGTTCGGTCAGGCCAGGACTGAAGACCCGCCTCGTAATATTCCCTGACGCTTGTAGAGTGGAGAACATTGACGAACGGCACACCTGCAGCGCGGGTCGAGATCGTGACGCTCAAGCACCAACCCGTTAGTACAGCAGCCGGATCTACATCCTTGAAAAACTGGATCTCGTTCTCGACTCTTGGCACGAGCTCCTTGGCTGACAGGTATCCCACAGTATTAAGAGTCTCGCCACTCAGGACGACTCGCAGGCGGGCAAGTTTCTCTTGGGTAAGCCGCGGCTCCATCTTCTCCAGGCGAAAGCCCTCAGCCTCGATCATTGGCTCGAATTGACCACCGTAGCTAGCGAAGATGATGTTGAAGTACTTCCTCGCTGCCCTCGCGATTTCGATCATCCTTCCGGTTTCGGCCAAATTGTAGCCGGCGACCGCAATGACCAGTGTCTTCATCGTTGTCTCAGGAGTTTTTCCTTCTGTCAACAGTGTCTATACTGATCAGTTCAATATGTCACCTGACCGCATGAGAAGCAAGCAAGAATCGGCAGGAATCACCGGTAATTAGCGTATTTGCAGTGAGTTGCGCTCAGCGGGAAGCACTAAACTCGAAATCCGAAGCACGAATTGTCGTGAGTTTCATCCTACGTTCGTGTACGCGGGTAGAGGAATGTCAGGATGGTTGAAGAGATCAGGACCTATGACTTGGCCTTCCCAATTTTCTTACAGGACAGGATCTCTTTCCTCGGAGATGAGCCGGGGCACAGTCTGTCCTCCGCAGCGCTCTGGCTAGCCTTGCGTATTAGGTTGAACCGACACTGCAGTCATCCGGCTTATTTGGGCATCCGGCCTGCTGTCCTTTCGCACTTGATAATATGTCGTAACTGACATATTATGAGATCGATGGCTGAAGAGGACAAGCTTCTCATATGGCTGAAAGGCGAAATTAGAACACCACCCTTTTCTTACACTGCCAGGCTTGAGGCGGGGTATTTGCTTCGTCAGCTTCAGCAAGGTGAGAAGCTCGGTTTGCCTCGCTCGCGTCCGATGTCCTCGATCGGACGCAGATGCCATGAACTGAGGATCGATGATGCAAATGCAACATGGAGAATTGTCTACAGGATCGACCCGGATGCAGTAATTGTGCTCGAAGTTTTCAGCAAGAAGACACAACGAACTCCGAAAGCTGTGGTTGACACCTGTAAGAGAAGACTCAGAAACTACGATGAAGTGAGTTAAGAGATGAATAAGACGAAGAAAGAAAGACTTGAAAAAGCGGGTTGGAAAACAGGTTCCGTGAAGGAGTTTCTGGGGCTTACGCCTGAGGAGGAGAGATTCATCGAGTTGAAACTTGCACTGGCGAAATACATTAAGACTCGTCGACAGAGGAAGAAGATTACTCAGGTTGAGTTAGCCAATGTATTGCATTCCAGTCAGTCGCGGGTTGCCAAAATGGAAGCAGGTGATCCTACGGTCTCATTGGATCTGTTAGTCCGCTCGCTTTTCAGTCTCGGTGCTTCTCCGGAACAGCTTGCCAAAGTCATCGGCAGTTTATCTACAAAATCTGCATAATAGTTCGTAGAGCCGCTTCGTTAGGAAAGTACCTCGATCCTTGATAACCAGCGATGGTTGCTGCCGGCAACTGATCAGATCATCGGGATCGATTGGGGCGAACTGTATTGAGGCCTACGATGTTCTGAGCCTTCGCGATACGAGTCGGGAGCCACTGGAATCAGTCACTAAGCTGTATTGACAGTTATATTGACTTTCATCATGATGTGAGTATGGCTCAGGTAAAAAGAATCACGGCGAACCTACCGCAAGACCTACTCGAAGACGCAATTAGAGCTTCCGGGAAAGGGATCACGGAGACACTGATAGAGGGACTCGAGATGGTCAGGCGTTCCGCGGCGTACGAGAAAGCGATGGCTTTGAAAGGAAAAGTCCGTCTGGATATTGATCTGGAGGTGTCACGTGAGCGGAATGCTGGTTGACACCTCGGCGTGGATCGACTTCTTTGCGGGCGAAACGATTCCTGTTTTGGAGGAGGCTCTGGCTGCGCCGATTGTGATCCTATCTCCGGTGGTTATTGCAGAACTGGTGAGCGGAGCCATCAACCCTCGCGAGCGTAAAGCGATATCTGAACTTGTCCTGGAACTCCCGTTTCATGAGACACCGCGAGAACACTGGGTTGCCACAGGAAACTTGCGGCGTGAACTCCGCGCGCAGGGCCTGTCAATCTCTACTCCCGATGCCCATATTGCCCAGTGTGCTCTCGACCGTCGGGCACTTCTCCTCTCGCGAGACACCATCTTCAGCAGGATCGCCGATGTCGTGCCCCTCAGACTTGTGCGCGAGGACATGACTTGAGTCGCGTTGTTGAAGTCCATTATCGGAATCATGAACACGTCGCCAGGCGACAAGGTCGGGAAGCATTTTCATGAGGATCAAGATCTGCCGCAAAGAAGCAAAAGAAACTGGATACTGGCTTCGATTGCTGGATCCTGTTGAAGAGAGGCTGGAACAAGAGCGCAGGTTTCTTCTGGATGAAAGCGTCCAACTCATGAAGATATTCGGGGCAATTCTCCGAAACACGCGACCCGATGCCAAGGACTCCCGCTGATTCGGATTTCGTGCTTCTCCCCGCAGGGGTCGCCTTCGGCTTCAAGTCCCAAGCACCAAAGCTCGAGCACCAAGCACGTTATGATTAGCTGAGCCTGTTTACCCTGTACGTCACGGGAATGGTTCTTGACCTAGTGCGTTGCCCCCGCCAATGCCCCAAGGAACTTGAACAGTTCTTCCGTGGCCGGGTCGT
>JAUWTT010000101.1 GCA_030614585.1 Acidobacteriota bacterium | reverse complement strand
GGTTTAGCCTTCGAATCGACCAGGAACTGGGCCAAAGGGACAAAATCTACGGGCGCTATTTCCTGAATAACACCGATTCGGAGAGGGTTCTTGCGAGACCCGCGTTCAATGAACCTCTGTGGGGAAGGACACACTTGCTGGCCCTTAACTGGACCCACATCTTTGCAGCCAGCGATCTTGCGATTGTTCAAGGAGGCGGGTCGATCGTTTCGCCCGATTGCCTGTGGGTTCTCAACACGCAAGTCGAATTCAGCGCTGATCTCATGCTGGTGGAGAGCTTCTATTGAGTGGGCTTGAGACCAGAGGATTGGGGCTTGTTGTGTCGAGGGAGGATGACCTTCCAGGTCGTCATGATCAGCATCGTGACAAGCTGGAAGCTTATCCTCCGATAGGCTTGGCAAACCCTTGAGGATTGGGCTAACCACTGAAGCACGAAGACACAAGAGATCTTAGTGCTTTCGTGATTTGGTGGTTACTGAAGAGCTTGAGGCGGATGGGAGCAATCTAGACACCTGTCTGGCGTAGAATGAAGTTACCGATCAACTGTCGGCCCTGATCTCCCCCCTCCACGGAGTTTTGATCGGCCAGGGTCGGCAGTCTGAAACGGGGAAGGTAGCTTCATGAGACCCTTCACTTCAATAACGATCTTTGTCTTGAGCATAGTCGCGCTGGCTCACGCCTTGAGAGCCTATGTCGGGGCGGACCTGACTATTGGTGACATCGAGATTCCCGTATGGATCAGCTGGCCCGTCGCGGGAGTCGTTGCATTTCTTGCCCTGATGCTCTGGCGCGAAACAAGAAGGTAACGAGCTGAAGTAAGATTTACCGCCAAAGCTCACCACCAAGAGCACCAAGAAACAACTGGATTAGTGGGTTTATCTTTGTGACCTTCGTGTCTTGGTGGTGAATCCGGTTAAGGTAAACTTGCATGCTGAGTTTAGGAGGTCGGAAGGAAATCGATGATGAAAATTCTAGTGAAAAGGAGTCAACTCGTGCTCAGCGTAATCCCCTTGGCACTGCTGCTGGCAATGCCTTCTCTTTTGGCCACCACCTTCCAAGAACCCGAGGAAGAGGAAAAGAAAGCCGAAAAGACTGAACAAGAGAAAAAGCCTGAAGAAAAGGAAAAGCCCAAGAAGAAAGGCAAGCCCAAGATTAAGCGATATGACGAGGTAATCACATCTGATGCCAAGTCAGATGAAGGCGTTTTCCTGGTTCATCGAGTGAAGGAGAAACTCTATTACGAGATCCCGGAAAGTGAGCTCTCACGAGATTTCCTCTGGGTCAGCCGGATAGCACGAGCGGTACCTGGTGCCGGCTACGGAGGGCAGAAAGTAGGAAGCCGAGTGGTCCGATGGGAAAGACAGGGTGACCGAGTGCTTCTGCGTAACGTAGCATTCTCGATGGTTTCCGACCCAGACAAACCGATCTCGCTTGCGGTTGATTCTGCCAACAACAACACCATCATCATGTCCTTCGAAATCAAGGCTCTCTCCGAAGAGGGGTCCCCTGTAATCGAAGTGGGGCCGCTATTTGAAACCGAGGTCGCTGAATTTAGCGCCAGAACGCGACTGAAAGCACGAGGGTTTGACAAGAAACGTTCCTTTGTGGACAGTGTGCTCTCTTTCCCAGAAAACATCGAGGTTCGCACCAACCACACCTACACGAAACCACCCTCTCAGGCGAATAGCACCCAACGAACCCCTACACGATCACTGTTCGGCAGGGGAATGAGTCCCGGGAGCGCTACCGTCCTCATGCACTACAGCATGGTCAAGCTGCCGGAGAACCCCATGATGCCACGACTGTTTGACCCCAGAGTAGGGTATTTCAGCGTTCGCCTGACGGACTTTGGCCGCGATGAGCACAAATCGGTGGAGCGGCGCTACGTGACTCGATGGAGACTGGAGAAGGCTAATCCAGAGGAGGAGCTGTCCGAACCGGTGAAGCCGATCATCTACTGGATCGACCCTGCCACTCCAGAAAGGTGGAGGCCGTCTATCCGACGGGGTGTGGAGAAGTGGCAGAAAGCCTTTGAAGCTGCCGGTTTCAAGAACGCTATCATCGCAAAACAGGGGCCAACTCCTGAAGAGGATCCCGAGTGGCACCCTGAAGACGCCCGCTATTCAGTCATCCGGTGGCTTCCTTCGAAAGTTGAAAACGCGATGGGTCCGCACGTTCACGACCCCAGGACCGGAGAGATACTGGAATCGGACATATATTTCTACCACAACATTCAGAACCTGCTTCGTTCCTGGTACTTCCTTCAGGTAGGCCCCCTGGACCCGCGCGCACAGAAACTCCCCTTGCCCGATGACCTGATGGGCGATCTAATCGAGTATGTCGCCGCTCACGAAGTCGGACATACTCTTGGGTTCCAGCACAATTTTAAGGCGAGTTCGCTCTACCCCTTTGAGAAGGTCCGAGATCCAGAATGGGTCAAAGAGATGGGCCACACTCCTACCTTGATGGATTACTCGAGATTCAACTATGTTGCCCAACCTGAAGACGGGTTCGATCCCAAGGACCTTATACCCGGGATCGGACCTTACGATGTCTGGGCGACTATGTGGGGGTACAAGCCGATCCCCGAAGCTGCCACGCCGGACGAAGAACTTGGAACACTCAATGCCTGGGCTCGTCAGCAGGACGAAGTTCCCTGGTACAGGTTCTCCACTCAAGGCAGTAAAGGCTCGGACCCTGGTGAGCTGACGGAAGCGGTTGGGGACGCAAATGCGGTTGAGGCCACCCGCCTAGGCGTAAAGAACCTCGAACGTGTGGCTTCCATGCTTTTATCTGCCACGTCCGAAGAAGGAAAAGCGTGGGATGACTTGGAAGAAATGTATGGCCGTATGCTGGGGCAGTGGGTCCGCGAAATGAACCATGTCGTTGCCTTGATAGGCGGATTCTATTCCCGGCAGAGACACGCAGGTCAGGAGGGAGTCCGCTTCGAGATTGTGCCGAAGCAGAGGCAGGAAGAGGCCGTGGCGTTTTTGCTTGAAAACGCCTTCCAGACTCCTCAGTTCATGGTCCGCCCCGAAATTCTCCGTCGAATCGAACCGGTTGGAGTCCTGAATCGGGTACGCAACAGCCAGCGAGCCGTATTGAATTCGATGCTCAACCCGACTCGCTTCGAGCGCCTGGTTGAACAGTACGCGATTGACGGCGAAGCCGCCTACTCGCCAGACGAGTTTTTGCGGGACCTCAGGGAGGGCCTCTGGGCAGAGCTCCTGGCTCCATCAGTGGCGATTGATCCCTTTCGGCGCAACGTTCAAAGAACCTACCTTGTGGCCGTCGATACTCGGCTCAATGGCCCGAAACCGGTCTCGAACGACATGAGAGCCTTCTTGAGAGGGGAGCTCAGAAGAATCGATCAGGAGATCGCCGGGATCATCTCCCGTGCGGCGGATGATATGACCCGGTACCATCTGGAGGACGTTCGAGTCGAGATCGGAAACATTCTCGACCCGGCGTTTCCGCGGCCGGTTCGGTCGGTAAAGCGCACTACCTCGCAGGGACTCGATGAAGATGGGGACGTGGGCAGTCAAACCTGCTGGCCCGACTTGGTGATTAGACCTTAAACCGGATAAATCTAACCACGAAGTCACGAAGGCACAAGAGAATCCTCCTCAAAACGAAAGGCCGTATCGTTTTCGTGGACACTCGACAAGTCGCCCGCATCGAGGCGGAAGAGAAGTACGTGAGGCTACACGTTGAAGGAAGGTCCTATCTCCATCGTGAGACCATGAACGACCTGGAAGAGAGGCTTGATCCTTCGTTCTTTATCAGAGTGCACCGCGGGGAAATCGTCAACATGTATTTCATCCGGGAACTTGAGAGCCTATCGCATGGGGACTATCAGATCGTTTTGAAAGACAGTTCACGAGTACCGCTGGGCCGAACCTACCGCGACCGGTTTCTGAGACGCTTCGCGGAATCCTGAAGATTTACCATCAAGACACCAAAAGCACCAAGAGGAACCAAGTTACATTCTAATTCTTGGTGTCTTGGTGTCTTGGTCGTAAATCCCCTAACTTTAAGTCTTTTTCGCCTTCCCAATTCCGAGGCCCGGCAGGATGTTTTCGAACGGCGATACCCGGAAGGGGGGTGGATTGTAATCCTTTGGCAAATGCTCTTCCGGGATGCTCACTGCGTTTCCGTCTCGGATAGCGGAGAAATGGGGAGACATGATTTCAACGCCGGCTTCAAAGAACTGATCCTGGATGTTCTGGTGCAGTTCAGAGTAGATCCGAGGCATCTGAAGCGACTGACTTGTGTAGGCGTTCAGTTCATAGCTCACATAGAAGTCATCGAGGCTGGTCTGTAGAACAAAGGGAGCCGGTTCCGACTCAACCGAGTCGGTCAAACTAGCAGCCGTTAGGAGTAACTCATGGATCTTTCTCCACGGCATATCGTAGCCGATCGTCACCGTCGTGTGCAGGATAAGTCCCTTCTCACTCTCGAGCGTACTGAAGTTGATGATCTGGTTCGACAGTACGAGCGAATTCGGGATCGTGATATCAACGTTCTTGGCTGTCGTCAGTCGAGTGACTAAAAGTGTCTTCTCCACAACATCACCCAACGTACCCGCAATCTTGACCCTGTCTCCGATTTCGAACGCTCGCATGTACGTGAGCACGATTCCGGCTACCATGTTGGCCACAGCTCCGGTTGAGCCCAATGAGAAAAGCACTCCCAAAAAGATAGAGACACCCTGGAAAGCAGGAGAATCCGAACCCGGAAGGTAGGGAAACACGACGACAATAGCGAACGCGATGATCAGAATCCTTGCCAGGTTGAAGGTAGGCTTTGCCCACTCACTATAAAAACCGGGCACCGTGATCCGTTTATTCTCAATGCCTTTGAATACCAGACGGGTGAACTTCACAAAATACCCGGCAAAAGCCAGGATCACGACCGCGACAACAAGGTCGGGCAAGTAGTTGATAATGGCGAGCACGACGGACATGAACGTTTCAAGCACGTAGTTGAAGAGGCTTGTTGCCCAGGGTTTGGTCCAGGGGATCAGGCTGAACACAACCTGGATGTAAACGGAAAAAAACAGGGCCAACGCCAGGATGTGCAGGACCCGAACAAGGGTGTTGAGCAATTGTGAAACATCTCTCGTAGATAGGAACTCCTGGTCCTGGAAACGGAGCGACCGGATCCAAGTCCCCTCCCAAAGCCGTAACCGACGACGCAAGGCATCGAAGAGTCTTCTTACACCTTTGACAGCCAGCACCAGGAGTAGAGTGGCGATGACCCCCACAACCACGTCCAGCAGGATCTCACTCCAGTTGAGGGCTTGAAAAAAGGCTGCGACATCATCCAAGAGCTCTTCAAAAGTGGATTCAATACTTTCCAGCATGTCAACTCTCCCAAGCAGTTCTTAATGTTTGGTGAGGAACGGCGGTTAAAACCGTTTCCCGCACAACAGGCAACGCTGGATCAACCAAGCATCAAAGCAGCGTCGCAGGTTGTTTCACTGTTCCCGAAAACAGCCCGCAGCGTACAGCACAGCGATTCAGGCTACGACGTCCCTTCGCGAAGCAGTTCGTCGATCGTTTCGGCCGGAACACCAAGCGTCTCCCTATTCTCTTTGAGCCATTGTCGGAAGTCCTTCAGGATCTCCTCAGTCCATCCGGTATCAATCTGACCGGGAGTGTACTTACCCTCTCGGAGCCTCTGGTGTCCAAAGCGATCGCGCACCCTGACGCGCTCAGCCCGCGTGACTACTTCTTCCGCGAGATGAGGAGGAATGAAAATGACTCCTTCACGCTTTGCCAGAACTACATCTCCGGGGAAGACGGTAGCCTGGCCGATTCGAATAGGTGTGTTCAATCCGAGCAGCATCATTTCTCGAATGGCCGTCGGATCCCATCCTCGCACGAAGGCATTGAATCCCTCAATCTCTTCGAGTCCTTCGAGATCTCTCAAGGAGCCGTCAAAAACAACCCCGTTACCCGATTTCGCGTAAATAGAATTTCCCAGGTTGTCGCCAATGAGCGTTCCGTCTTTGACCTTGCCAAAAGCATCGGCAACGTACACGTCTCCCTTCTGCAGTGCGTCAATCGGCCAGGAGTTCATGGCAGCAACGCGTCCTTCTGAGTGCCCGCGGTCCAGCATTCTCTTCTGTACGTCAGGCCGGTTCGGAACATACATGGCTGTCAAGGCTCGACCCACAATCGGCTCGTCTTGACGAATCATCATCCAGCCACCTTCAAACTGGTTGTGGAAGCCCGCTTGCCGCAAAACACCCCAGGCCTCCTCAATTGAGACCTGCTTCATGCGTTCCAGAACGCCGTCCGGCACGCGCGGACGACCGTCATCAAACCGTTCTCCCTGCCACTCCTTCGTATAGAAGATCAGCTGCTCCCGGGAAACCGTCTGAGCTACAAGATCAGAAGCGACAAGGCCTAAAACAAGCAGGAGCACGAAACCGAGTCCAAACCTTTTACTTACTTGCATGTTCCTCTCTCCACTAAGCTGTCAGGGTTAATCCCATATATTCCAACCAGACCGTCGAAAAAGGCTAAAGCTCCCAGCCCGGCCTGTACCTTCTCGTCAGCAACTGGTTCGCGTCCATGGAATTCCTGAATTGCTTGGCATCGGCGTCCCACTGCAACTTCTTGTTGACTCGCAAAGCGACGTTACCAAGACAAATCGTCTCACAGAAGGGGAAAATCTGTTCATAATTCGCGCCTGACGGAGGTCCTCCCTGACAGGCACCGATCCACTGCGACAGCTCATCCTTCGGCCGAGGGAGAGTCTGGGGCGGTTGTTTGAAAGATGTCATTTCCCCGCTCGGAATCAGTCTCGGGTTACCTCCCATAAAGCCTGCCAGGATCTTCCCCTTCTCTCCAACAAAGAGCAGTCCCTCGGCAGGCATCGGATTTCCGTCTTTCTCGAGTTCACTCAGCAAGGGAGGACGCATCCCTCCGTCATACCAGTGAAGCGAAACCGGAGGCATTTCCCCCCGGGCGGCAAATTCCCAGCGGATCATGGATGATCTCGGGTAAGCTACGTGTTCTTCCTGCTTTTTCCAAAGGTAGTCAACGATTGCCCAGTACTGACTCCGGGAGGCCTCGACACTGAGTGGAAATCCAAGTTTAAGGATCTTGAAGACCTGATACAGGCTATAGTGCCCCATGTCGCCCAGCGACCCGGCGCCGAAATCGTACCAACCTCTGAAAACAGCATGAGTGAGAGCCAGGTTATACGGCTTGTCGGGGACCGGGCCCAACCAAAGGTCCCAGTCCAGACCTTCGGGAACCGGAGCTCCCTCTGGGAATTGTGTCATTCCCTGCGGCCAAAAGGGCCTCGAAGACCAATTGTGCACCTCTCGGACCGGCCCTATCGCCCCACCCCAGATCCACTCACAGAGAAGTGGCGTCGACTTCTCATCGGCTGCACAGAACATGTGCGTCGCGACTCCCGTCTTCTTTGCCGTTTCCACCGCAAGTTGGGTCTCATGGTAAATATTCGAAATCGGCTTGTGTCCGATGACGTTCAACCCCTTCTTCATCGCAGCGAGCGCAACAGTGGTATGGAGGTGATCGGGCGTCATGACATAGACCGCGTCAAGGTCCTTTTCCGTCTCGAGCATCTCGCGGAAATCGACGTAACCCGCACAGCTGGAGGACGTTCCGGAAGGCTGAGACTGGCCGTAGTAAGTATTCACGACCTCCAAACCCACTTTGCGCCCGCACCGACACCCTTGGTCCCCTTCGCCCCAGGAAGGATTCTTCAGGAACCTCCGGATCTTGTCGCGAACTTCATTTCTAGACCAAGGGACGTAATCACTGCTGTCGGTGTTGGGATCACACACAGCGACTATCCTCACTTCGTCGCGAGGAAGAGCCTGAATCAATTGTCTCAACCCCTGCGTCCCCGTCCCCACAAACCCAATGTTGATCTTCTCACTGGGCGGTGCGAAATTGGAGCCACCCAGCACATGCCGCGGCACCAGGGTGAACGCAGCCGTTGACGCTGAGGCACTCAAGAATTGCCGACGATCAATCTGTTTCTTTTCAGCCATTTCAAGTCTCCTTCCAGCCCATGTTCGTTTAGTGAATACTAGTCGGAGACGGCTAACTCCACAACCGGAGAGGCGAAGATTGGCCTGGGGCTTGTCGAAGTGCGAACGACGAACGCCGAACGACCGGATGTGGATTGTGGCTGGGGACTTAACCACTAAATCACTAAAGCACAAGAGTTCTTAGTGATTTCGTGACTTAGTGGTAAGTTCGCTGTTTCGAGCTTCGAATTTCGAGCTTCAAGCTTGGGTTTACTTGTGGGCGTAATGATTGATCCGGGTCATGTCGTCCCGGTGAGAACCTTCCTCAAGCGGCTCCCAGAACAGGGCCCTCCTTGCTTCCCTATCAGTCTCACTTAACGTATCCCAAGAAGCATCAAACGCAGCCTCGACCTTCTCATCGGCTTCCATGTTCGCGATGATGTACCAACTGATCCGACCACCAGGTTTTGCGGTGTGAATATACTCAGTGGCCAGGCCGTACGCGACAATCGTCCCTTCTGGGGCACAACCCGGACCTGCTGCGATCTCGGCATCCTCGCCGCACTGATTGGCAGCATTCTCAGTTCAGCTGTCTGAAAAACGACAATTCCTCTCATCGAACCAGCAGCATGCTGAAACCTGTCCTGTAATTCTGCGTATTCTGCGTTCAAACCCACAGAAATGTCCGAGTTTCCAAAGGAGAAACTGTTTATGAGAAAACAAAGAATTACTTTCAGTACCGTTCTTGCACTACTGCTTTTCCTACTTGCAGCACCTGTGTCGGCAGCGGAGTATTCAATCGATTCCGTTCATAGCGAGGTCGGATTCAAGGTCAAGCACCTGTCTATCAGTTGGGTCAAAGGTCGATTCGGAGACTTTTCCGGGTCCTTCAGTTTACCGGATAGCGGATTTAAGGGAGCCAAGGCTGAGGCTTTAATCAAAACAGCCAGCGTCGACACAGGCGTCGAGAGAAGGGACAATCACCTGCGTTCAGCCGATTTCTTTGAAGTTGAAAAGTATCCTGAGATGTCCTTCACGAGCAAAGCGGCCCGTGGCATCAGCGGCGAAAAGTTCCAGCTCGTCGGTGATCTTACACTGCATGGAACAACCAGGGAGATCGTCCTGGACGTTGAGTTAAATGGAAAAGTCAAGGACCACAGGGGCAATGAGAGAGCGGCCTTCACCGCTTCTACAACCATTAACCGGCAGGATTTCGGACTCACGTATGGGCAGGTTCTGGAAACCGGCGGTCTCGTCGTGGGAAACGAAATCCACATCACCCTCGAGATCGAAGGAATTCAGAAGTGATGGGAAAAGCGACCACGAACCATTCACCCATGATGGAATCATCCTCAATTCGATCATTAGAGAGAAAGAAGAAGTTGATTCACCTTGCGTCCGATTGCACCAGTGACACCGGGTTCGCGCTCCTGGATAACTGCTTCCACAAAATCTTCGATCAACGGCAGGTGCAGGTTGGTGCTCGGAGGGTGCTGTTCCAACCGTTCCCCCTCACCAGTGAGAATTGACATTTCCCCGCGATTCAACTCCGGAATATGAATGGACCCTGCGGATGCGAAGATACTGAGGGTGTCTTGCGGTTCAAAGGCGGCATGTGTGACCGTCAAGATGGCCTGCGGCCCATCCCTAAATCGGAGGATGGCCGCAGCCGTGTCTTCAACATCTCTCTCGAAGAGGATGTTGCTAGCGGCACCTTTGATCGCTTCCACCTGGCCGAACAGATCGATCAGAACTTCGAGGCGGTGACACCCCACATCAAACCAGGGTCCTCCGCCGGCCAGGTCCTTGCGGACAAACCAAAACCGGGGATCATCAGGCTCCGGATTGAAGAACCCGAAACACCTCACATGAGCTGAGACTGGACTGCCGATCTCACC
>JAUWTT010000150.1 GCA_030614585.1 Acidobacteriota bacterium | reverse complement strand
GCATCCGGGGTCTTCCGGAGCACACAGGCTTGGACAGCGTCGTAGACAGGAATAGACCCCGTCAGAATCGTGCCGGCCCCGATCACCGCACCTTTTCGGACTACTGCTCCTTCGTAGATTCCTGAGTTCCCGCCCACAAGCACATCGTCTTCAACAATAACGGGCAGTGCCCCGACAGGTTCCAAAACACCACCAACCTGCGCCGCGGCACTGAGGTGAACTCGAGCCCCGATCTGGGCACAAGACCCGACCAACGCATGGGAGTCGATCATCGAATCCTCTCCGACATAGGCTCCAACGTTGACATAGGCAGGCGGCATCATCACTACTCCTGGCGCGACATAGCTCCCATTCCTGACGCTGGTTCCACCCGGGACAACACGCACCCTGTCAGCCAACTCGAGAGGTCTTAACGGGTAAGTCGACTTGTCAAAATAGCGGAAAGCTTCGTTCACCGAGTAGTCCCGCAGGGTTCCCACCCGAAACCCCAGCAGAATCCCCTTTTTGACCCAGTGATTGACTCGCCAGCCGCTCCCGGTTGATTCTGCGGCTCGAATTCGGCCGGAGTTCAGACCGTTCATGAAGTCACCGAAGACTGAGTCGAACTCAGGTGAGGGTTCCCGAAGGCCGCTCTCAAAAAGTGCCTCTATCCGATCGCTAAGTTCCATACCCATCTCGTTACGACACAAGGCCAAGTTCGACCAGGACTTTCTTCAACTTCTGACGACTCTCGTCACCGATTCTGACCATGGGTAAGCGAAACTCCTCCTTAATCAATCCCATCATCGAAAGAGCAGTCTTTGCTGGGATCGGATTTGTTTCGATAAAGTTGATCTCCATCAGTGGCAACAACCTGTAATGAATCTCCCGCGCCTTATCCCAGTCTCCGGCAAAAGCGGCGTGCACCATTTCATGCAGCAGACCCGGGGTCTCGTTAGCCACCACGGAGATGACGCCATCGCCCCCCAGAGCAAGCAAAGCCAGTGCCAGTGCGTCGTCCCCTGAAAGGACCAGAAAGTCGTCCGGCCTCAATCTCAAGATTTCCATCATCTGAGAGAGCGAACCGCTGGCCTCTTTGATGGCAACGATGTTGTCAATTTCCGCCAGGCGCAGAGTTGTCTCGGCTGAGATGTTGGATCCTGTCCTGCCCGGAACGTTGTACAGGATGACAGGTAGACTCGTGGAGGAAGCAATTTCACCGAAATGCTGGTAGAAGCCTTCCTGCGTTGGTTTGTTGTAATAGGGACCGACAGAGAGAATGCCATCACAGCCGGCATTCTCAGCAAATCCGGTAAGGCCGATCGCTTCCCGAGTGGAGTTGCTGCCCGCACCACAAATCACCGGCCTGCGGCCCGCACAATGCTCGACGATGAGTTCCATGACCTTCTTGTGCTCAGCCGTCGCAAGGGTCGATGCTTCGCCCGTCGTACCCGTAGCCAGAATGACATCGGTCCCCTCTTCCACATGCCAATCAATCAAAGCTTTGAGCCGCACCACATCAACTTCACCCCCGGGCAGGAAGGGCGTCACCAGCGCGACAGTCGTACCTCGGAACTTTTCTGGATTCATCGTGCTTTTCCCCCCTCAGCCTGGTAGTCAACCATAAAATCTTCCATGGTGAAAATTCCTTTTTTCGCCACTATCCATTCGGCAGCGAGAACCGCACCCAATGCAAACCCGTCACGGCCATGGGCCCGGTGTCTTAACTCAATCACGTCGAAGGCGGAATCAAAACCGACTTCGTGGGTACCGGGAACCCGACCAACCCGCGTTGAAGTAACTTGCAGTTCGCCCGGCTCGATTCTCCTGTCGCAAGTACCGTAGACAGTCTTCTCCTTATTTGGCAACTCCTCGAGAAGAATCTCCCCCAACTTCTTGGCAGTACCGCTAGGACTATCCAGCTTGCCGGTGTGATGCCACTCGTTGACATGGCAATCATACCCCTGGATGCAACTCACCTGCCTCGCAGCGGAACGGACGAGTTGCATAAAAACGTACACTCCGGGAGAGAAATTCGGGCTGTAGACCATTGTCAGTCCCGGGATTTCGCAAGCTTGGGCGAGGTAGTCGCCCCAACCAGTAGTCCCTTCTACTACCGGAATCCCACCGGAAGCCGCACTCTTCAACGTCGGAAGTACGGCATCAGGAGCAGAGAAGTCTATCAGAACCTCAATTTCAGATAAGGATGAGGTCCCGGCCAGAGGATCCTCAAGGCTGAAGCAAGCCCCAATTTCATGCCCCCTCGAGACTGCAATCGTCTCTATCTCCCTGCCCATCCGTCCATACCCAAGAAGACCAAGCTTCATTTCCAAATCACCCTTTCACCGAAATGAGTCCGACTGAACACCCGTGCCAATTCACACTGGGGCTCCTTCCCCCGATGGTCCGGAAAAGAACTTCCTGTGCAGCCGATTAACCACGTCGGAAAGATCGCTTTCATTGATCACAAAGCTGATGTTAATCCTCGAAGCACCCTGCGAGATGAGAGTGATCCTTATTCCTTCCAGTTCTCCAAACACTTGGGCGGGCATTCCCGGTTTGCGGCAAATGTCTTCACCAACGCAACAGACGATCGCCTTCCCATGCTGGACCTCCACTTCGGAGAATTCAGACAAAACGTTAACTATCTGATCAATTTTCTCACAAGTATCCACCGTCACAGAGACACTGACTTCAGAAGTCGCCACCAAGTCCACCGGCGTCTCGAGTTGATTGAAGATCCTGAAGATGCTGGAAAGAAATCCATAAGCCATCAGCATCCGAGTCGAAGTAATGTTTAGCACGGACAGGCCTTCCTTGTAAGCAATCGATTTCACCGTGGCCTCGCCACCGCGGTCTCCCTCCGAAGAACAAGTGATCTTTGTGCCTTCTACCTCTGGTTTCATCGAGTTCAGGACAGAAACCGGTATTCCTCTTTCGATCGCAGGCCTCAATGTAGAAGGGTGTAAAACCCTGGCTCCGAAGTAGGCTAGCTCGGATGCCTCCTCAAACGTCATTCTGCGAATTCTTTTGGCCTCAGGAACTAACGAAGGATCAGCCGTCAGAACCCCATCGACATCGGTCCATATTTCGACGCTTTTTGCTTCGAGCAAAGCCCCCAGGAAAGTGGCGCTATAGTCGGACCCGCCGCGCCCGAAGGTAGTGGTGCGACCGCGGACATCCGCCCCGACAAACCCCTGCATAACCGGGACTTTCCCCTCCTCCAGGATAGGTTCGAACAAGCGACAGGCCAATCGACGCGACTCAGAGAAAAGCGGGCGCGCGCTCCCGAAGCGACTGTCAGTGACAATAGCCTCTCGTGCGTCCACCCAAACGGCCTGTATATCCTGGCTGTTCAAGTATGAGACCAGAATGTGGCTGGAAAGAAATTCGCCGGTGCTCAAACACAAGTCCATAAGCATCGGCTCAACCTTGCCGGCCTCCTCGAACCTTTGCCGAAGTCGGGTAAGGTCTTCACTGGCCTGAGACAGAGCCTGAGACAGCGAAGTGTCACCATCAAGACCTAGGTCCGCAATCAATTTGATATGCCGTTCCAGAATCCACCCGATCAGATCATCGGCACGATCTCTATTTGCATTAGCAGCAGCGTCACTCAAGCTGACCAGCTCGTCTGTTGTCTTTGCCACAGCGGAGACAACTACGGCGGGCCCTCTTGCGCGACGAGAGCTGATAATCTCGGCTACACGCCGGATAGCCTTAGGCTCCCCAACTGAGGTGCCTCCGAATTTCATTGCTATCATTCTCAATCCACCTATTCTGCCAGCAGTCGCATAGCAACCACACAGTAGTTTTCAAAAGCCCTGGTAATCTCGGACACCAGGATTCTTTCGTCAGGCCGATGGGCATCTTGAATTGAACCGGGCCCCATCAGCACAACCCTCCCCATTCCCTGCAAGTAAGGAGCATCTGAGCCAAAGGAAACAACCGTCTCATCAAAACCTTCCACCGCGGTAAGGAAGACAGGTTCGGAAGAGCTCAGGATGTCTAACTCAACCTCACTGCCGAGAATTCTGGTCAGTCGGTTCGTAATCTCTTCGACCGAGCCTGCGACCCGGAAGATCCCTTCCGCAACAGCCGAGGCAGCCACAACATTGGGCCCTTCGCCACCTTCGATGCGCCCGATATTCAAAGTTGTCTCTCCGAGATTGGGGTCTTGGCCCCAGTCTTCCAGAGTCAGGCGATTCAAAGCTCCGAGCAGGATATGAATTGCTGACGGGCCGTGTGGGTAGGCGGAATGCCCTGGTTGACCGGAGGCTCGGACTCGAAAGACCAGTGTCCCTTTCTGAGCTATTGCAACAATATTTTCAGTAGGTTCACCCAAGATGATGTAGTTAGGATGAAGATCCAGCTCAGCAGCCTTCTTGGCCCCGTCGGAATCCAATTCTTCTCCGACGACAAACAACAACCCAATTTCCTCATGTCCACGGCTAATCAGTTCCTCAGCGGCAACAACCATCGCGGTCATAGAGCCTTTTGCGTCGCAAACTCCTCTCCCATATAAGATCTCCGCCTCGCGGGAGAAGCTGAAGTGCGGTCGAACAGTATCCATGTGAGTGCAAAACAGGAGTTTTGGAGGCTTCGTTGTCGTAGCAATTACGTTGAAGCGCTCCGAATCCACATGCTGCCTTTCCACTCTGAAGCCGATCTTCCCAAGCAATCTCTCCAGATGACTGCCCAATTCGCCCTCCGACCCTGTCAGAGACGGAATATTGACGAGCGTCTCCAAGAGTTCGATTCTGGCTTCTTCTGATGCAAACATTCTTTCTAGTGCCATTGTTACCTACCCATGCGAGCTATCGAGATCCAATCTCGGCCGCAAGGGAGCTGAGAGTCCTCGTTTCTACAATTTCCTATTTGCTATTGGAACATGAGTTGCTTACTATCAGTTTTAGAGTCTATGTTCAATGCAGCGATCCCGACCCAAAGGGACTCAATTGTTCGGTGGGTCATGAAGATGCGTCAGGGGCCAGGACTGGATTGCTTCGCTTCCGAAGCGAAGTGTGGCGAAAACCCCAAGCCGTTTGGGTCTTTTCACCTGAAAATCTGTGCACCTGGCTCATTGTAAGAATGCAGGCTTACCTCGCGCTTAAGCGCCTGCGTCTTCCGTTCATTCCAGGAAAGGAGCTTTTGGGATGATTGAGATTCGTTTCCATGGAAGAGGGGGGCAGGGGGCGGTGGTGGCTTCCGTGATTCTAGCCACCGCTTTCTTTAGAGAGGGAAAGTTCGTCCAAGCCTTCCCGACATTCGGTGTCGAACGTCGCGGAGCGCCCGTTGCTGCTTTTGTCCGCACTTCATCTGCCCCGATTCGCCTTCGTTGCCAGATCGAGGAACCTGACCACGTAGTCGTCCTGGATCCGACCCTGGTATCGGCAATTCAGGTATCATCCGGCCTCAAACCCGGGGGCTGGATCGTAATCAACAGTGAACATGACCCTGCTGACTTTACTCAGTTCCGCGACGGTGGCTGGCAAGTCGCCTGTGTGGATGCCTCTGGGATTGCGGTAAAGCAGGAGTTGGGGACTCGGACCAACCCGATCGTGAATACTTCCGTCCTTGGCGCCTTTGCCCGCGCTACAGGGTTGCTGCGACTGGAGTCGGTCCTCGAAGCCATCCAAAAGGGAGTACCGACGCGGGCGGAAGCAAACGTCAGGGCTGCCCGAGCTGCATTCGAGGCGGTTAGAACCAGCTCTCTCGAGGAGGTGCAATCATGAGCAAGAAGGTGAGTTTCAGCGGGTTTGGCGACATGCCTCCTGTGGCCGTTTCGCAAGAGAGCATGAGTTTCAACGCTACGGGAAACTGGCGGTACCTCCGCCCCGTATATAGTGAAAAACTGGCTCCTTGTCGGCACCTCTGCCCCGCCGGCACCGATATTCCAAAGGTGCTGGCGCTGATTGCCGAAGAGAAATTCGAGGAAGCCTATCATTTGATTTGGAAGACAAACCCTCTCCCCGCGATTTGTGGCCGCGTTTGCTACCACCCCTGTGAGTCTTCATGTACAAGATCGGGGATTGATGCCGGTGTCTCCGTACAAGCATTGGAGAGATTCGTGTCAGAAATGTGCCTTGACCTCCAACCCGATCTGCCCTCGGTGAGGAATTCCGGCAAGAAGGTGGCCATTGTCGGTTCCGGCCCGGCCGGCCTCTCTTGTGCCACATTTCTCGCCAGGGACGGTGTAAGCGTGACGGTATTTGAAACCGAGGAGCGGCCGGGCGGTATGCTGAGAATTGGGATTCCGAGCTATCGACTCCCTCGAAAGATCCTGGACCGCGAACTGGAGAAGATCGCGCGGCTGGGCGTTGCCTTTGAATGTAACTGCAAGGTCGGGAAAGATCTGACTTTTGCCTCCCTCAGGCGAAATTACGATGCCGTTTTCGTCGCAACGGGAGCGCACTCGAGTCGCATCCCCCCGGGCTTGAGGGACTCTCGGGACTGCATTATGACCGGCCTGGATTTCCTCAAGGCCACAAACCTTTCGACTCCGCCTGAAATCGGAAAACTCGTGGTCGTGGTGGGTGGGGGCAACACAGCCATGGACGCTGCCCGTACGGCGGTCCGGCTTGGAGCTCAGCCCGTGGTTGTCTACAGGAGAAGCCGGGAGGAAATGCCGGCCGGCGACGAAGAGATTCGGGAGGCAGAGGAAGAGGGCGTTAACTTTGTTTTTCTCGCTTCACCAACCGCTGTAAAGCGCAACTCCCGGGGCGTAGAGATTGAGTTGCAGGAGATGGTGCTGGGTCCGCCAGACCGAAGCGGCCGGCGGCGTCCGATCCCAGTAAGTGGAAGCTCTTTCACGCTCGAAACCGACACCGTAATACTGGCCATAGGGGAAGATGCTGATCTTTCGTTGCTCTCGACCCATGAAGCTGATCCCGGAGTGTTTGTGGGAGGTGATGCTCAGACCGGTTCCAGTACCGTCCCCGAGGCCATAGCCGCCGGGCGACAGGCCGCGCTGGCAATGCTGCGTTACGTAGGAGTAAAAGCATCAGCGTCGGCTACTCTCTCTAAACCCGCGAGCCATTTTAGCCTCGATGCAGTGAATCCAGATTACTTCGCAGTATTTCCTCGGATAGAACCGCATCGCATCGATGTCGAAACGCGGATTTCCGGATTTCCGGAAATTGTTCAGACTATCTCTTCCCCGGAAGCGGTGCAGGAGGCCCAGCGATGTATTTCCTGTGGGGTCTGCAACGAGTGCGATACCTGCTGGTTGTACTGTCCGGACGGGGCCATAAGCAGGGTTGATGGTGGATACTCCATCGACCTGAATTACTGCAAAGGCTGCGGGATCTGCGTACAGGAGTGTCCACGGGGAGTGATTTCCCTCGTGCAGGAGGAGTCGTGATCGTCGCAACTGAGGAAACACGAGAGGTCATCACAGGTAACCATGCGGTGTCTCACGGAGCCCGACTGGCTCGTGCTCAGGTGATCTCTGCATACCCCATCACCCCCCAAACTCAGGTCGTAGAACTGCTCAGCAACTTTTGTGACGAAGGTTCGCTTGACGCGAAGTTCATCAAAGTTGAGTCTGAACATTCTGCAATGGCGGCTCTCGTCGGCGCCTCAATTGTAGGAGCACGGTGCTTCACTGCCACCTCTGCACAGGGCCTGGCCCTCATGCACGAGATGCTGCACTGGGCCGCGGGCGCTCGACTCCCCATCGTTATGGCCAACATCAACAGAGCCATGGGTGCTCCCTGGTCCGTCTGGACCGACCAGAATGACTCTCTTTCCCAGCGAGATACCGGCTGGATGCAGATCTACTGCGAAAGCAACCAGGAGGTCTTGGACACTGTGATCCAAGCCTACAAGACTGCTGAGCGGGTCGCATTGCCCGCAATGCTCGTTCTGGATGCTTTTGTCCTCTCGCATACTGCTGAACCGGTCGAAATCCCTTCTCAGGAGGCGGTCGATGCTTTTCTCCCCCCTTATGAGCCTGACCTGAAGCTGGGTACCGAAGATCCTCGTTCCTTTCTTGGACTCGCCACACCTGATACCTACATGGAGTTCAGATACGGAATACAAAAGTCGATGGAGCGTGCGCTTGCAGAGTTCCAACGTGTCGATGATGAGTTCCACGAAGCTTTTGGACGAAGATACGGTCTGATCGAACAGTACCGCACGGAGGGTGCCGAAACGTTGCTGGTCACTTCAAGTACGATAACCAGTACCGCGCGTGACGTGATCGACGAATTGCGGGACGCCGGAAGAAGCGTTGGGCTACTGAAGATCCGTCTGTTTCGACCCTTCCCGGGAGAACTTCTCCGTTCATTGGTCGCGAACGCCAGGAAACTGGCAGTGATCGACAGAAACATCGGGTTTGGCGTGGGCGGGATCTTTGCTCAGGAAATCAGAGCGGCCCTCTATAACCATAGTCAAATACCCGTTTTCG
>JAUWTT010000491.1 GCA_030614585.1 Acidobacteriota bacterium | reverse complement strand
GACGCGTTCAAATGCGGGGTTCCAAAGATCGGCAGGGTGTTCTATCGTTTTCCTTGTGAGGCTATCGGACGTCGACTACGAACTGCCATCCAACCTGATCGCGCAACACCCGGTCGAAAAGAGGGACGAGTCGCGATTGATGGTCGTGAAGCGGGCCTCGGGAGAGATTGAGCACGCTCGATTTAGCGACCTTCCATCCCTGGTCGAACCGGAAGATCTGTTTGTGCTCAACAATAGCCGTGTCTTCCCCGCGCGCCTGTTTGCAACCAGGAAGGGTGGCACTGCCCGCATTGAGATTCTACTCCTGAATGAGATCGCTGAGGGACTCTGGGAGGCACTGGTACGACCTGGGCGCAGGGCCCGCCCGGGAACATGGCTCATATTGGAGCCTGGGCAAGTTGAAGCTGAGGTTCTCGAGTCGGATTCCTCGGAAAGAAGAAGGATTCGCTTTGAGTCAAAAGGGAATCTGCGAGACTGGCTTGAACGCTGTGGCAACATCCCTCTGCCCCCATATATAAAGAGGCAGGGAGAGAGCGAAAAACCTTTTGATCGAGAGAGATATCAGACAGTCTATGCAAAAGAGTCCAACTCCGTTGCCGCTCCCACAGCCGGACTTCATTTCACGACAGATTTACTCAACAGGTTGCACTCATGCGAAGTCACACTTCACGTGGGTTATGGAACCTTCAAGCCCGTCCAGGAAATGGAGGTCAAGAATCATCGGATGGATCGAGAGCGCTATTCGATTGGACCGGATGCTGTTGAGAAGATAAGGGAATGCTCCAAGTCGGGGAACAGAGTGATTGCTGTGGGAACTACTTCGACCCGAACTCTTGAGTATGTTGCTCGGGTTCACGGCAAAGTGGTTGCGGACAGTGGTTGGACTGATCTGTTCATCTACCCTCCGTTTGACTTCCAGGCAGTCAACGGGCTCGTGACAAATTTCCATCTCCCGAAGTCTACGTTGCTCCTCCTTGTTTCGGCGTTTGGTGGAAAGGAGTTGATCCGGAGTGCTTATGAATTGGCGATTCGAGAAAGATACAGGTTTTACAGTTACGGCGATGCAATGTTGGTGTTGTGAGCTGTAGACAAAACGGCATGCCGCCCGAGAGGGCACCCCCCGACGAAGTGCGAAGTGCGAACTGAAGAATTCACCACCAAGTCACGAAGGACACTAAGGTAATCCCGTTGATCTTGGTATTTCTTGGTGCCCTTGGAGTCTTGGTGGTGAATTCATGAATCATCCGTGTTTCGAGGCTTGGGCCGTTACCACCCTGCCGAGCAGGCTCTTGAACAAAAAAAGGGGACCTTCACCCCGGACAAGCCCGTCGAGGATTCGGTCCCCTTAAATATTCTAAATATCAGTGAGTTACCGAGATTTCACTCGATAATCATCTTCCTGGCAAACCCAATACATGCCACCAGGCTGGAAAGCGGAACGGATAACCATGGTAGCTACCATGGGTGATCCGCACTGCGGGCAATCGCGGCCACCACCGGCCGCTCCCTTTTTTCCGAGACTAGCCCTCGCTGTTTTGCTCAATAACTCTGCCATTTCGAAGTCCTCCTCTTATTGACTTTCTTTTCTGTACACAAAAAAACCGTGCCCAACCCGGGTCGGGCACGGCGGAAAATGGAAATAATACATTCGAATTCTTGGAAGTCAAGAAAAAACTTAACCTTGAGAATTCGAAGAAATGCCCTAACTCACTGGATATGACGCCGGCCTGGAGGGAAAAGTTTCAAAGAAATAGAAGCCCGTTCTCAGCTGAGAAGGCCGATCTCGACGTCCGTAACTCCCGATAAAGCAGATTCCATATACTCCTTAATCCTCTTGATGAGTGATTTCTCATTCAGGCGAATCGCTTCACGGGTCACGCCATACTGTTCAGCGATCTTTTGCAGTGTCAAAGGCTCCTCTGCGACGAGTCGCTCCTTGAGGATCGTTAGCTCTCTTTCATTAAGAGAAGCTGAAAACTCTTTCAGCTTTTCATTGAACAATTGCCGGAGTTCACCACGCGCCAGTCGTTCGTCCACCTGCTCTTCAGCCGCTCTCAGCGTATCAGAGTACTGGAGCTTCTGATCGTCTCCGACGTACGCGTCCAGGCTGAGATCCGAGGATTCGATGTTACCTTCAACGGCTCTTACGTCGTCGACCGTTACGTTTAGATTCTTAGCCAGGAGCTGGTGCGTTGGTTCAATACCCTGCATGCGAAGCTTCTCCTTCTCTTTCTTCAAGTTGAAAAGCAAACGCCGGCGCTCATTAGTCGTGCCTATCCTGACGATTCGGAAGTTATCGATAATGAACTTGATAATGTAGGCTTTGATCCACCACGAGGCGTAAGTTGGGAGGCGATTTCCCTTGTGAGGATCAAACCTCGTTACCGCTTCGATGAGTCCGATATTGCCCTCCTGAATCAAGTCGATCACGTTGTGATAAACGCGGTTGTACAGACGCGCAATCTTAACCACAAGAGAGAGATTTGAGGTGATGAGTTGGTATGCAGCTGTTTCGTCACCTTCATCGCGATAGCGAACCGCAAGTTTATGTTCTTCTTCCGAACTGAGAGGTTTAAACTCTTTTAACTCAAGAAGATACCGCTGTAGCGGGTTGAGAGGTGCCAGGCTCTGGTCTTCGCGAAGAACGAGCTGTTCCGACTTGGATTCTTCAGGTGGTTTGTCCTCTTCCGTACTCTCAAAGGACGGGGCAAGGGGTTTCGGACTCATCGAGGGGGAATTTTAGCACATAGGGGGCTGGGTGATCGGTGATCGGTAATCGGTGATCGGTAATCGAAAAACTCTCCCGTGATCGGTGATCGGTAATCGGAAGAACCGGGAACATAGGTACCCGGGGTGGATTCGGAGGCTTTAGCTTTCGCGCATCTCTGGAAGCTGATAAATCGACACGCTGAGGTTTCTCAGCTGGGGGATTCACTACCAAGTACACCAAGAAGGTGTCAGCCACGAAGAGCACGACCCCTACCAAAATCCGGTTTTACCGATAACCGATAACGGTTAACCGATCACCGGTTCGTCGTTCGCACTTCTTTAGAGGTCCAGGATCCGAAGGATCTCTTTCTTATCCGCCGCAACCTTCATCGGCTGATTAGCGAAAGTGGATTCCAGTTTGCCGGACTTGCGGATCAGTACTGTGTTGTACGTGGCCTCTTCGTACAGATTGTTGAGATGGTAATTGACCGTATAGTCAGGATCTTTGAGCTGATGGCCCGTGAGGATTGCCACGATATCCTCATCCGGATCAATGGTCACGTCGGGAATTCGTTCGGCTGTCTCGATAAGCTTCTTCAATCCGGCTACCGTTGTCGCCGAGGCCGGCTCACACCCGATCCCGTCTCGACCCAGAATCGCCTTTGAATCGGCAATTTCCTGTTCAGTTACCACATCACACCAACCGTCCGTGAAGTTCAATGTCCGGACCGCCTTCTTCCAACTGATCGGGTGCCCAATCTTAATCGCGCTTGCCAGCGTGAAAGCATCTTCGACCGGCACTAGTTCAGAGGAACTCGATACGAGAGTCCGGTAAAGGGGGCTGGCACCCGCAGCCTGAATGATCGTGATCCTTGGGACCTTGTCGATGAAACCCAGTTCCTTCAGCTCGATCAGGGCCTTGCCATAAGACGAGCTATTGCCCAAGTTTCCCCCGGGGACGAGGATACGGTCGGGGATCCTCCAGTCAAGCTGCTCAAAGAGCCCATACATGACCGTTTTTTGCCCCTCCAGGCGAAAGGGGTTAATAGAATTCATCAGGTAGAGGTCCGTCTCACTTGAAAGTTCCTCGACCAATCCCATTGCCACATCGAAGTCGCCCTTAAGCTGGATCGTTAGAGCCCCATAATAGAGAGTTTGGGAGAGTTTGCCGTACGCGATCTGGCCTTCAGGAATAAAGACAACGG
>JAUWTT010000277.1 GCA_030614585.1 Acidobacteriota bacterium | reverse complement strand
GGTATCAATGCCGCCCATGCGGTCTGCCAGTCCACGCCGTAGTCAGGCACTATGGTCATCAAGACACGATTGGTCCTGCTGAGTCAGAGCGTCGTGGCGACGAGCTCAAGGTCTATCCTTGCCCTCGATCAGGTAACCACCCAAGCGTTTGACGAGAAGCTTGTTGCAGCCCTCTTTCGAGGTTGGCTTGGTGCTCTGGTAATCAGGGTGGTGCGAGTTCTGCATATCCACGATTACCCACTCGCCCTTGCGGTCGCACACAACGAAATGTACAAACCCTTGTTTCCATTGTTGAGGGTTGAAGACATAGTCAGCATAGAGAACGTAGTCAGCATCCGTTGGATTCTTTTTCGCATAATCCCTGAACTCGTGCGCCAGGTCCCACAGTACCTTCAGTTCATTAGGATCAGCCTGAGAAGCTTTAAGCAATAGGGACTCCTTTGCCGGTACCGCTTTGCAGAGTCCCTCGTCATTGATCATCTTTGCCAGGTCGGCTGCAATCGAGGTGTTTGCCGTACCACCCATCCGAACCGGGAAAACTTTCAAGGTCGCTTTTTGACGCGAGTCCTTCATTTCCTTTTGGCGTGCAGGGAGAGGCGTCCTTTCGTTCTCGGGGGGCATTCCGCTCCGTTCGTCCATGATTGCCGCCATTTTGCCGGGTTTGGCGGCCTTGGCGGTTTCCTCATTGAGGCCAAAATGCGGACTCAACCGTTGGACTAGAAGGACAGACAAGGACATTGGATCGAGCGATTTCAGACCTTTGAACGCTTCATCCTGTGGCGTCTGGAGATCCGTCCAGACAACCGCACCCTCCTTGTCGGTGACGACCGAGCGAAGTTCGTTCAGCCCGGTTTCACGACTGCCATTGATCTCGGCGTACATGACGTATTCGGTCGTGATGGGGAACTCCTTCACGAATTCGCCCACCGCGGTGGCCAGTCCTTGCAGGTCGGTCCTGGTTGCAGGATCGAACACGTTTTCGCCGAGTTCGATATTCTTTAGCCCCTGCTTCTCCAGAAAGAGCCCTATAACTTCGGTCACTCGATCGAATGGTCTCCCGCCAAGTCGGACGGGGAGAATCGTCAATGAGGCTTCCACTCCTTTGGATTCCATCAGGTCAAGTCTCTGTTGCTGCCCTGGCGAAACAGCGGGCTTCGACAACGCTTCTTGCGCCCATGTCCACCCCGAGGCAAACAGGAGACCAAGGAGCAGTCCACAAACGACCTTTTTCAAAGGTGGTTCTTTAGAAATTCTCCTTTCGATTATTGGCTCCTTAATTGATGGATTGGCGATTCTCTGTTTTGCTTTCATGATTTCCTCCGGTCTTACGCGGTTGCGAACGGCTCGTTTCTTTCATTCTGGTGTTCCTTTCATTTATTGAGTTGCGCCCCTTCAAGAAACTTGTTCGGAGCCTTGCTGAGGCTGTCACTAGTCGGAAATAATCAGCACCCTGCTGAATATCTCCGCTGTTCTCCGACGTAATCAAATACAGAGGAATTAATGAAAGGTTACGGGGGGGGGCATCAAGTTGAGCCGCAGTCGGCGGGATCATCAACAATTGGTGCATGAAACCCAGCTACAGAGACCACCGAGTTCCGCCCGAGATTATCAGCCAGACGATGCAAGACGCGCACTTCATGGGATTATCTCCTCAATTGCCTCCTATCTTGGCCTGAGTTGGACTGAGTGAGCTGGAGTGAGTTTGACGCGGGCACAATTCCAGGCACAACCCCCTATTTCAAGCTCATTTCTGGAGAGTATAAATCAGCCGGAAAGCCGCGTCAGGAAAGGGTTTGAGGTGGCGCGTCCGGCAGGATTCGAACCTGCACGGGGGTTACCCCCCACAGGATTCGCACTTCCATCACAACATATATCGCCCTGACCTTCCAAGATGTCTTCCTTGCCTCCCGTTGCACGCGAAGCACTGGGTCGCTATATCTATAGCTGGACGATATCTGAAGGCCAAGAAAAGATCGAAGATGGATACTGAAAGGGGAACAACAGCCTGAATATCTCCCGGGGTCACACCTATTACTTTGTACGCGGCGATAAACTTGTATTTCATGCGTTATCTCAGGCCTAAAGTGAATATTCCAATCAGCATAATATCCCGGTTGTCCACATAAGATGCAATTGGAAACCGTCGAAAGGACTCGTAGTTAGTTTACTGGCAAAGAGTTCCGGCAAATCTATTCCAGGGCTGGCTCAGGTAAGCTGAATCGAGGTGACGTTAAGTCCCTAAAATCATTACTTAGACGCTTCTTCGTGGTGATGCTGAGCGAGAACCTGGCAGATCAAGCGGGTAATCAGACACACGGAGACTGCTGAGGTCTGAAGAGCAACGGTTCTTCAGCCTACGAACACAGCTTTCTGCGCCTAGTCTCGATTGCTTTCCGGGGTAGTCAGCAGTGCGGGGCCATCAATTGGAGTATCTGGTAGGCGCGGGCTCTGGGGTCAGGTGCCTTGGTGATCGCGCTCCCGATCACGAAGATGCCAGTTGTGGATTCTGCTGCTGCTCGGTCTACTGGGTAGAGCTGCTTATGGCCCTCCCCATGCAGCACTGCGCCGGGTTCCTCCCATTTGATGCCTAGGCCGACATAGAGGAGGTCAGAACCGTGTTCCACTTCCATCACCCCCGCCAGCTTTGCCGGGCAGACGACGCCGTCCAGCCCCCACTTTTTCGCCAGCGCTGTCCGGCGGTGAACCAGCTCTTCGTACTTCATACCGTGGCCATCCTGCTCGAGGTCCTCATCGTCCAAGCTTGTCAGGACAGTGATACCGATCACCTTAGGACGCGGGATGCGGTAAACGCCGGCTCCTTGCTCCGCTCCCTCGAGAGCGGCGTGGGCCATCGCCTCCCCTCCTTCCACGTGGATGTTGAAGACGCTGACTCCAGGAACCGCTAATTGGAAGCTCGCCTTCCGCACCGTCTGAGGCGTGTCATGCAGCTTCAGGTCGAGCAAGACGTTTGCGGACCCGTCAGGGCTGTAGGAATGGAGCCGCCTGACGATTCCGCCGCCTTTCCGTTCGGAAGCGATATGGAGCTCCGTCCCAACCTCGAACATGCCGACACGGTCGCCGAGATCCTCCGCGGTGTGGATCGCTTGCTCAATGGTGGGAAAGTCGAGGGCCAGGACCACACGTTGTCGCGCCCTCTCTTCCGCTTCTGTCAGAGGATATCCGATCAAAGCCATCTTCTCACTCCTTCACCCGTTAAGGGGATTGTGACGAGTGAATCCCTTTTCGAACAATGGATCGGGGGACGATCTTCAGGGACGGCAGCAATCTCTTCCTGGGCGCGAGCCACTATCGGCCGGGATCCAAGATTGATTATACCAAGCTCCCAAACGAATTGAAGGCGAAAGAAGACTGATACCATCGAACTTCTACGGTTCGGTCAACAATACCTAAGAGAGAAATGAATTGACGAGAGGTGTAGGTCATCAGCACGAATCACACACTCCGGCCTCGGATTTAAGAGACACCTAGTGTCATAGCTGACCTGGCTAATTGTGCATTCATTACCCCTCGACCAGAATTCATCCTTCCGATTAGACCACCCTCATTTTTGGTTTGCGTGAGTTGGAGTTGGATTGCCGCGGGCACAACGCAGGCACAACCCTTAAGGAGGGCCCTGCCCAAAAACGAGATATATCGTTCTGGCCTTCCGTTGTACCTTCCTTGCGTCAGAAGGCCTGGGCAGCTATAGATATAGCTACCGCCATATCTCAAGGTCAAAAGGTTATCTTTCTATTAATCCCAGGGCTTTTTCGAGGACCTCATCCCTACCTTCGGATACCGCCTTGAGGGTCCGCGAAACAGGAACGGTGGGCTGAATACCGATCAGGTGATGTTGTGATTCGTCGTGCTTGAGAACCTTCATCCCGGTCCACCTGATCTGGTAATTTCCCGGAAGCGAAAAGGAGTTTACATTTCCGTTGGTTCCCGCCGTGGGTTCCCCCACGATCTCGGCCAGCTGGTAGTGTTCGATGATGCCCATGAAAGACTCGGCATAGCTGATGGCACCTGCGTCTGTCAGAAAGACTATCTTTCCTTTCAACTTCGGCCGCCTTGGCTGAAGGAGCCACCTGCCCGAAGTATCCCAACCCACAATGTTCTCGCGATCCGGATAGACTATCTGGGGAACCATCCAAATCGCAGATTGTACCGGTTTATCCGTGAGATGAGAGATAACTTCGTGGTTTCCCTTAGGATACCCACGGAGATCGAAAATGACCCCGTTTGCTGCGGCCAGTTGATCAAGCCATTTGCTGATCTCCGGCATTTCAGCCCGCGTGAGATCGACGTAAAAGGTATCCTCACCGACCTCTCTGATCGCGGGTTCTTCTCGAGCCGCGATGGGCCAATCCTGATTCCGTACCACAGTCACTTCAAGGGTCTCTTCTCCTCGTCTTACCTCCAGGGCCACCGATGACCCCTTCTTTCCGGAGGCAAGATCCCTCAATGCCCGGTACTTCTTCCATTGTGGTGAACCCGAGACAAAGCGTTCGGCCTCAGCCAGGGCCTGCTTGCTCTCGACTCCGTCAACAGTGAGAAGGATATCTCCTCGCTGGACTTTGCCGTCCAGATCCGTGGAGCCTGTCACAACGATTTCGCCTTCCACCTGGCTGAAGGAAATGGGCAAGCAGGCATTCTCTGAGCCGGGTTCAATATGGGAAACCCGTCCGTGCCCATCATGAAGTGCCGCCAGCAACAGTTTGAGAGTTTTGTGAAAGTCTTCCGGGCTCTTATCCTCCAAGGCTCTCCGGAAGGCGGCGGTCAGTTCCGCATTCCAGTCCGTGGGGATCACATCGAAGTAGGGGTAGAAATGGTGCAATATATTCCAGGTAATAACAATCGCCGCTAGTCGGATGTCTTCATTAGCTGCGGTAGCGGGTTCAGGATCAGTGTTTTCCAACTGCGAAACAAGCTCTCTGAAGGGTTCGGGGAGATCCTCGGCAGCTGGTGCCTCTCTCTCGAGCATGAGCACAAGAGGGATTTCACAGGACAATCCGGCACCAATTTGTTTACTGATCGATTCACTGGGCCCGGCTGTATAATCAAAGAGCTTACTCGCTGTGGAAACTGACTGAGAGACTGTACCGAAACTGGCACCAGGAGAGTCAGTCTCGGGTGCGTTCTTGATCAAAAGGCATTTGCTACCAGCGAATGCTCCGGATTGCTGGAGCTGGTAAGTGTAACCCTGACTATTGGCCCACCAACCTTCGGGCTTGTCAGCTCCTTCTTCGAAACCTGGATTCACGATTGGTAGCGGCGTCCATGCATCACCTTCCTCGCTCACTGACAACTGGAAGTCATCAATCCAAACCTTCCCGCTGCCCTTCAGAAAACAGCCAAAGACAACGGCTGTTGCGTTTTCCGCAACATCTCCCACGATTTCATAGCGCTTCCACTCTTGAGATGTGATGGGCCGATCCTGCATGGTGTCGAAAAAACCCGTTTGCCCATTCGGAAGATTGACCCTCAGCCTGAGCTGCCCCTGGTTATCTGGACCTGATACTTCCGTCCGGACATAACCCTCCAGCCTGATCCTCATTCCTTGAATATCGGGCGTCCGGTTTGTCCGAAGGCTTCGATAGGGCCCGGTTCTTCCCAAACCGACGCCTTTGTGCCGCCATATGACCTCTTTCAAGCCAGGTTGGCCTGATACGGGTTGTTCTGTATCGGGTTGCTCATGTTCGCCATAGATCTGAATGGTGGGTGCGATCGGCAAGAAGAGTTCCTCGAGATTCTGTTTCAGTTCCTGGCTGGATCGAGCAGCCTTGACCTTTTGAACGCCATAAACAGCAAACTGGTCCCAGTCAATCTGGCTTGCTTCATCACTGGGGTGGAAGAATCGAACATACCCGTAGAGTCTGGCAAACG
>JAUWTT010000233.1 GCA_030614585.1 Acidobacteriota bacterium | reverse complement strand
TCGCAGGATCGATCAATGGGGGTCAATCTTACGCTCATGAAATCCTGATCGATGGCATTTCGATCGGCCGGATGGACTTGAACGGCGGCAGCAACAGTGAGTTTACACCCACCATGGATGCCGTCAGTGAGTTCAAACTTCAGACCGGTGCTCTGTCGTCTCAGTACGGGGGCACGCAGACCGCGCTGACCAACTTCGGCTTGAAGTCGGGAACCAATGAGTTCCATGGCTCGGCTTTCTGGTTTTACCAAAGTAGAGTTTTGAACGCCGCCAGCTGGAGCAACAATTTCTTCGGCAATGACAAGGCACCTTTCAACCTGAACAACTTCGGTGCCACGGTTGGGGGTCCTGTCTTCAAAGACAAAACCCACTTCTTCTTCTCTTATGAAGGGAACCGTTTCCTCGACCAGAGGACCAGTGATTTTGAGAACTTGCCGGTCAATGCCTTCAAGAAGGGAGACTTCAGCCAACTGCTTGATCCTGCCTTTACAGACGAAGATCTGTCAGGAACGGTTGTTGGCCAGGACGCCCTGGGGCGCGATGTGATTTACGGTGCGATCTATGACCCTGCCACCTCCCAGCAACTGACTGATGGAACCTGGATCAGGGATCCATTTCCGGGCAACGTCATTCCTACTGACAGGTTCAGCAGTGTGACGGGAATCATCCTGAGCCAATATGCCATTCGAGATCCACAGCTCAACCAGCTCAAGAGAAACGAACCTCGGGCCGGCACCTGCTGTCCAGAGCTCAATATCAACAACTACAGCCTCAAGGTTGACCACATTGTCAGTGACAGCCATAAATTTGGTGGGTCGTTTGTCTATAACAAGCGTGCTCGTAATCGGTTCGATGCCGGCCCTCGTCTTAGGGCAGTGTCGTTTCCCGGGCCGCCCGCCTTGGGTACGAAACTACAGGACACACCGGGCTGGATCATCCGCGCTTCTGAAGACTGGACTATTAATCCCCAGATGCTCAATCACTTTGCTTTCGGCTTCAACCGGTTCAACAACAAGAATGCGTCTTATACGTGGCTGGAGGGAGATGACTGGGTAGGCCTGCTGGGCATGAATCTCAGCGGCATACCGGGAGAGACCTTCCCGTCTGCCCGCTTTTCGGGTTTCAACAGCAACGTGAGCGGGAGTTACAAGGAGTGGGGCAGCGACTCCCGCGGGTATGCTCCCAACGGCAGCTGGATTTTTTCTGACGACTTCAGCTGGCTGATCAACAACCACAGCATCTAGATCGGTGGTGAGTACCGTTACTACTTCCTGGACAATAATGGCGCTCAGTCCACAGGTACGTATACATTCCACAACGAAAACACCGGTCAACCGGGCTTCATTGATTCAACTGGTTTTGCGTTCGCGAGTTACGTATTGGGAGACGCATACAGCACCTCGATGGGAATCTTTGGTATGGATCCCAACGACCGCTCCAGAAACCTCGCCTTGTACGTTCAGGACGACTGGAAGGTCAGTTCGACGTTGACTCTCAACCTGGGTCTGCGCTGGGATATTCCGACGCCTTACTATGAGAGAGATTCTGAGATGTCGGGCCTGGATAAGACCCTGCCGAACGATGCCATTGGCGGGTATCTGGGAGCCTTGGCTTTCCTGTCGCCCGGTGAAAGGTATGCGAGCCGGTATTACGGTCAGATTGCGCCCCGAGTTGGCGTGGCCTGGGCCCTCAACGAGACAACTGTCATCAGGGCAGGTTACGGTATCAACTTCAGCCCGCCCATCAAGGATGGTTGGTACACGAGTTACACGGCCGGGTTTAACGGCTCCAACAGCATAAACTCCCGCACAGGCGAGTTCCGTGAGGCGGCTGTGTACAATTGGGATACAGCGTATACTCCTTACACTGCGGAGTTGCCTAACATGGATCCCACGCAGCTCAACGGCACTGGGATCTCCTTCTACGATCCTAGCACCAACAGGCTGCCCATGGTCCAGAACTGGAACATCGGCGCGCAGTTTGACGTTGGGTGGAATACCAAGATCGAGGCCAACTATGTCGGGAACCGCGGATCGCGGATGAATCTGCCGATGTATCTGAATGGGGCCCAGAATCAGGTGCCGCTCAGCTACATGTCACTCGGCAACGCTCTTCTGGATCCGATCGAAGATCATCCGGAGATCCAGAAGCCGTATGACAGCTTCAGCGGGACCGTCTCGCAGGCTCTGAGGCCTTTCCCTCAGTTCCGGGGGATCAATACCCATCGCATGAACGCCGGCTGGTCAGGCTACGATTCACTTCAGATCTCATTTACCAAGAGGTCTGATTTCGGCCTCAGCTTCCTGGGTTCTTACACGTATGGTAAAGCGAAGGGGACCAGTGATACGTCCGGCCCCGGCAACTACTACGATTACGGGCAGGACTTCTACAATCTGGATGCCGATTACTCGACCACCCAGTTCCACTATCCGCAGGATCTGAAGTTCACGTGGATGTACGATCTGCCATTCGGCCCGGGAGGGCAGTGGGTAACCGATGGAATAGCTTCCCATATCCTGGGAGGTTGGACCGTCAGTGCTATTATGCGTTACCGATCAGGTGGCCCTCTGAGGATAGGTTTCGGGGGATATGCCTCGGATGCACTGTGGAATAGCGGCATGCGTGCCAACGAAGATCTCCATGGCGATAAGCAGAGTTTCAGCATCAGTGAGAGTGACCTCGATACAGACAACGGGACTCCGTATCTTAACCCGGCGGCTTTCAGTGAACCGGCTGTTACAGACGAGTTTGTTCCGCAGGAGATGGGAAACTCTACCCGCTGGCTTGGGGATACGAGGGGATTTGGACTACTGCAAGAGGACTTCTCGATCATCAAGCAAACCAGCCTCGGATTCCGAGAGGGAGCCAATGTGGAACTCAGGGCTGATATCGTCAACCTGTTCAACCGGAACCGTCTTAGCAATCCGAACACCGGTATCTCGAGTAGCGATTTCGGCAAAGTCTTCGGAAAGGGAGGTGCCCCCCGAGCCATCCAGGTTGGACTACGCATCAACTGGTAGTTTGAGCAGGTAGATTGAAGAATCCGCTTCCCTCCGGGGAAGCTACAAACTAAGGGCAGTCCCGGACCCTCCCCGGGACTGCCCTTTTTTCTTGGTGCTCTTGGTGGTGAGTCTTTGAATTGTCCTGGCTAGTTCAAGCCTTGCTTCCGGGTGGAGGGGAATTGCATGGTTCCGGGCTCGCTGCTGATGTTCTCAGCCGTGTATTGATCCACCGCTTTCTTGAACATCGCTTGTGCCTCATCCTCCCGCCCCGTGCGCGAAAGCAAGCTTCCCAATGCATACAGCGGCCTGACGTCGAATGGGTCAAGACGAGCACTCTTTCTAAATGCGGCCTCCGCTTCTTCATTCATGCCAAAATGATCGTAGCACCGCCCGAGCCGGTAAATTGCGTCACTGAACTCAGGCATTCTTTCGCCGGCAACCTTGAGATCGGCAAAAGCTGTCTCCCAGTCTCCTTTGTAGAAGTAGGCCACTCCCCTGAAGTAGTAACTCGGGGCGTGGTCAGGTTGGGAGAGAAGGTCCTTGTTCAAAGACTCTATCGCTTCATCAAAGCTGCCCAATGCAGACAGCGCAACTGCTCGATGGAATTGAATCAACGGAGTCGAAGGGTCAAGCTTAAGAACACGGTCGAATGCCTTCAGGGCTTCGCCACTCCGCTGCAGGTTGTGTAAAGTCCTGCCCCAGTTAAGTAGTGCCACAACATTGTCTTCGTCTAGTTCCAAGACCCGGCGGAAATCGGCTTCAGCCTTCGAATTGTCTCCCTCATCCAGCCAGTTCATCCCTCGACAGAGTTGAGCTTCAGCTAGATTATCGCGCAGGGCCAAGTCCTGAGGCCACCGCTCAAAGCCCTCAGACAAGATTTCAACGGCAGTTGTACACTGCCCGTGCTTCCCCGCTCGAACACCTACCGTAAGATAGAATCTCTTCTCCCCGGGGAAACGCTGCAGCCCATTCAGAGCGGTCGCATGGAGATCGTCATCCCGTCCCTGCGACTGATAGAGTGCACAGAGCCACAGATAGGGAGTGATGTTGTCGGGGTTTGCGCTAAGACACTGTTTCAGAAGACTCTCAGCTTCTGCAACGTCTCCCCTCCGATTGGCTTCTGCGGCTTGGCGGCAAGTATCCGGAGGCTCCTGGCTTGCCAATGCTATTAGAATGCCGAAGAGGGCAACAACGCAGCTCATCTCATCCATATTCTAGCTGATTAGTCGTTGGGGCCCGTTGTATCTTGCTGAATCCTTGAAGTGAGAGGATCGGGTCAATGTTCGAGTAGTCGTACGAGACCTGTGGAAAAGAGGGACTCGAGCCTATCACTTGGTCAGGTGATGCGCGTGGCCTGAAGGGTCTGTTGCTCAAATCGAAAGACCACTTACCCCGGGCCCTGAAAGGACCCGGCTCCGTATAAGGTTGGTCGACAAGCCATACGGAGCCCCGGGATTCCAGACCGGGGGGCATAGCTCTAAGTTCCATTTCGTTTGGGCAACAGATCCTGAAGAACACGCCTCCGACTACTCGACATGCGGAGCACAAGCACGAACCAAGACTCAAGACCTCAAGACCATTTCCTCCGTCGTGGTTACTCCCACTCTCGGTTAACGACCCGACTCGAGTTCCCGTAAAGCAGCCTGCACTTTGGGCACCGTCTCACGGAATCGGTCATCCGTCGCCTTCTCGAGAAACAGCTTGAAATACCGAATGGCTTCACCACGCTGTCCGCCAAGTTGTGCCAGCAGCCCAAGATTCATATAGGGTTCCACCAACTCCGAGTCGTACTCGACGGCTTTCTCAAAACTCTTCCGAGCAAGCATTGGTTGGCGCTTGCTTATGTAAAGGAGACCACGCAAGTTGTGCGCACCGGCATGATTCTTCTTCTGCGCGAGAATCGCCTGGATAGCGCCGTCAGCGTCATCGAAACGGCCCAGCTGGAGGTACGCGTTAGCCAGGTTGGCAAGGTTATCGAGGTTGGCTGGATTCAGCTCAATCGAATGATGCAACGCCTCTGTTCCAGCTTCTAGTTGGCCGAGTCGGATGTTAACCTCGCCGAGTTCAGCGTAGATTCGATCCGTCTCGACCCCGTTCTCAATTGCCAGGAGATAGAGCCGCCGGGCCTCATCGAACCTTCGGCCGTCTTGGAGACAAACTCCGAGATGCTGGTAGATCAATGGGTTCTTGGCGTCCAGTTCAATCAACTTCCACAGGATCGGAACGGCAGCAGAAAACCGATCGTCGTTCATCAAGTCGGTTGCCTTGTCCAACCCCTGCAGCACAGGAACCATGTCCTTTGGATCGGGACCCGAAACATCAATCAACAGCTCTCTCGATCCTCCGGCACTGACGTAACCAAGAGACTGCAGCTCTTCCAGCGTCTCTGCATCCATGGGCTGATATTCAATCTTGCCCCAGGTATCAGGTGGGCCATTAATCTCCCAAACCTGCTTCTGCAGTCGATCGGCTTCGGCAGGGAACCGGCTCAGCATGTTCTCACTTTCGGCAGGATACGCCTTCATATCATAGAGTTCTGCCCGAGGCGCAATGATCAGCTTCCAGTCATCAGTCCGCATTCCACGCAGTTCGGACCAACGCATTTGGGTCCTGGGGTAAAGGGTCTCCATGTAGCAGTAATTGCTCCGCACTCTCCCACCCTCTTGGAACAACGGCATCAGGCTGACTCCCTGGACCTGCTCTCCCGCCGAAAGGTGCAGAAAGTCCGCCACAGTTGGCATGATGTCGATCGAGCGAACCTGTTGAGTCACAACTTCATTTTGGGGAATATCTGGACCGGCTATGATCAGCGGTACCTTCATCGTAGAGTCATAGAGAAAGACACCATGGGTCTCCTCTCCATGATCACCCAGACTTTCACCATGATCTGAGGTGAGAATGACCAGTGTCTGGTCGCGCAACCCCAACTCGTCGAACTTACCCAGGAGCTTCCCGATTTCTTCGTCAGTGTAGGCAATTTCACCCCCGTAAGGATCCGCTGAGTATTCACTGGAGTACGGGGCCGGGGGGTCGTAAGGGAAATGGGGATCGTAGTAGTGAACCCAGAGAAGAAAGGGTTTCGATTGGTTCTTCCTTGCTTCAAGCCAGTCGATCGCTCGTCTGCTGACAACTTCCGCCCTGACCTCTGCTACCACACCGGGAAGCTTTTCGCTGTCCACCACACTCCCCGCCATGTCGTCATTGTAGACATCGAACCCCTTATCCAGCCCGTACCGCCGGTTGAGTACTGCCGCGGCAACAAATGCCGCAGTTTCGTATCCGGCAGCCCTGGCGATGCCGGCCAGGGTTGGAACCTGCTTCTCCAGGGTGAATCCGCCGATGTCACGAATCTGGTGTACTTGCGGATACGTTCCCGTGAGAATCGAAGCGTGTGAAGGAGTTGTCAAGGGGATCTGAACAATGGCCTGGTCAAAGCGGACGCCACGAGCCGCCAAAGCGTCAATCTGAGGAGTCGAGACTTCGGCCCGGCCGTAGCAGCCCAGGTAGTCGCCTCTCAGAGTATCGATAGTGATAAGAACAACGTTCTGGGCTGGCTGGTCAAAGCCGTCCTGAGATTCAACT
>JAUWTT010000218.1 GCA_030614585.1 Acidobacteriota bacterium | reverse complement strand
ACCCTTTCAAAAACAGGCAATATCGCACAGACCAAACTCGAGACTTGTTTCTCCAAATAAATGACGCCGATAACCCAAGCAGTGTGTCGCCCGTTTACGGCATTCCTAATAAGATACGGTGCTAGGAGGAAATCTTCTCCTTTCTTACCGTTGATGCGGGGCGGCCAAGGTCGCCCCGCGAAACTTCAACTCAAATTACTGCACCTCTCTCAGTTGACAAAAACGCCCCGCATTTGCCAATGTAGCCGCTTCCCGGAGAGGCTTGGTTCTGACTTGGCGTAAGAACTCTCGGCCTCGTACAGCCGGTTTCTACATTGATTCCGAGCTCGCGTCAGATAACGCCGGGAAACCAGGTTTACTCGGAAACCGCATACTCGATAAGCAACATGCGCCGGAAACCAGCTGAGGGACTATGAACTTCTTACGAAGACCAAATCTTGCGTTTGTTTTTGCAACTGTCGTCTTGTCGGCATCCGTCTGCAGGGGTCAAGCTCCCGCCCAGCAGCCACCCCACAAGATTTGGGAAGGCAGTGTTGGAGCTGGATTCTCCATGACAACGGGGAACAGTGACACGAAGAACTTCAATTGGTCATTTGACCTGACTCGTGACCCGAAAACTCGGAATCTCATAAGGATCAACAGTATTTATCTCTGGGGTTCGGACAGCGGGGACACGAACGTTGACAAACTGGACATCAGGTTCCGCGATGAGTACACCCTCACCGATAAACTCTTCTTCTTTGCAAGCGCCGTGTACTACAGAGACATCCCCAAGGAGATCCAAAGTCAAATCAACCCGGTTGCCGGACTCGGCTACAATCTGAAGAAAACAGAGAAGCTGGAACTGCGGGTTGGTGGAGGTGGTGGAGCACTCTGGGAAAAGCCGCCGGATGGTGAATGGAGCTCGACCGGAACACTGAATCTGGGCCAGGAATTCTCAGCTCAGCTCACCAAGACTGCCCAGCTGAGTCAGAGTCTTGCAGGACTTTGGAAGACCTCCGATCTCGGGGATGCGCAATATCGATTCACAATCGCTCTATCGACCTCTATCACCGAAAAAGCTCAGTTAAAAGTAGAGTTCAGGGACGATTACCACACCAGACCCCCAAGTCTCGACATAGAGAAAAACGATACAGCCACGATCTTGAGCTTTATATACAATTTCTAGCCCCCACAACTCACAGGCCATATACTGCAAGAGCGCTCTGGAAGACTGGGCAGAGGCAATCCCTATGAAGTTGGCCGACTGGATAGACCTGGACCGTCCTTTTACCCTGGTACCACCTCTGCTGGGTATCGTCTCGGGTGCGATCTGTGCCTTTGGATCTGCCCACAATCCGGATCCTGCCAGAGCGCTGACCTCGGCGGTGCTCATTAACGTTTTCCTGGGTAGCCTCTGTGCAGCATTCCTTAACGCGGCCAGCAACACCCTGAATCAGATTGCCGATCTGGAGGCTGACCGTCTGAACAAACCTCACCGTCCCCTTCCTTCGGGCCGCGTGACAGTCCGCGGAGCATGGCGCCACGCGATTCTCCTTTATGTACTCGGAGTCGCACCTGTGTGGCTCATTGTTCCCTACCCTTCCACATCCCTGGCCCAACGAATGGCGGCGCCGATCCTTGACCATGGCGCCTTCTTCCTGTACGCCGCAGCAGCGGTGGCGACTTGGGTGTATTCGCTGCCCTCGTGGGGGCGGACCAAGCGATTCGGAGTTTGGGCTAATGTGACGATTGCGATACCTCGGGGGCTTTGGCTCAAGGTAGCTGGATGGGGAATTGTAGCCCCGATTATTTACGCCGAAGCCTGGTGGATCGGGCTGATCTTCGGTCTCTTCCTATTGGGAGCATCCAGCACGAAAGATTTTTCCGACATGGAAGGCGACGCGGCTACGGGGATCCATACGTTGCCCGTCAAGTATGGAGTACACAGGACCGCCCGGATGATCGCCCCATCCTTCGTATTACCCTGGCTCCTGATTCCGCTGGGAACGTGGATCGAGGATCCCTTGATTAAGGATTCGTTATCGGGCGGAGGGCCTCTGCTCACTGGTAACCCCACGTTACTGCTCGCTCTCGGGCTCGTCTTGACGCTTTGGGGAGCTTACACTTGCAGGCTCCTGCTCAGGGACCCCGCGGCTTTGGCCCGTACCGAGAATCATCCCTCGTGGACGCACATGTACCTGATGATGATGGTAGCCCAGGTTGGTTTTGCGGTGGCTTATATCTTTTGACTGGGAGTGGAGCCCAAGAGGCTAACCACAAAATCACGAAAGCACCAAGAATCAGGGCTTACGGGCTATGCGAGAGGTTCAGCATTGGGACAACACTCCGCAAACAAAGTAATCCTCGCCACCTCGTTCCTCGTGATTTCGTGTTTTAGTGGTTAATGGCGGGAATCAAGAACTCCTGTTTTCACCAATGCACGCGATAGAGGTTCTCCAGGGTGATCAATTCAATCTGAACGGGGATCTCTTCGGGCACGTCCTTACCTTCGAGAATCTGAACCGCCGTCTCAACACCAATTCGTCCAATCTCCGACGGTAACTGGGCAACCGAAGCCAGCATGCTGCCGTCAGCTATGGCCAGCCGTGCTTCTTCCACCGCATCAAAGCCGACGACTATGATCTGATCCGACTTGCCGGCAGCTTTGATGGCTTCAACAGCGCCTAGCGCCATCATGTCGTTACACGCAAACACAACGTTCAGGTCAGGATGTGCCTGCAATAGGTCCTGAGTGACACTGAAGCCATGTTCTCGCTCCCAGTTTGCCGACTGCGAAGCAAGTATCTGCATCCCGTCGTGACCTCGAAGTGCTGCCAGAAAACCCTTCAGTCTTGAATCAGCTGTCTCGTGTCCTGAAATCCCCTCAAGAATTGCCACTTTTGCCTTGCCGCTCATCTGTTTGAGGATGAACTCCCCCGCCACCACACCCCCCTGGTAGTTATCGGACCCGACAAACGTCTCAATCTCAACTCCCCTTTCAGAAGCGGTCGTTGAATCGATTCGAGTATCCAGGATCAGAACCGGGATACCCGCCTCGTTCGCCTTCAGAATCAACGGCAATACTTCTCCGGAGCCGACGGGATCAATGAGCAGCACATCGACTTGTGTCTCAATAAGATTTCCGATTACCTGCATCTGGCTCTGAACATCTACTTCCCGCTCGGCAGCCTGAACAATCAGATCCAATCCTGCCTCGGTCGCAGCATCTTCAGCGCCCTGCCGAAGGCTGTCGAAGAACGGGCTGTCAAGCGTTTTCAACACCAGGGCTACCCGCGGAGTCTCCTCGATCACTTCAGTTCGACCACAACCCACAAGGGCACACAGGGCAAACACCAAGAGCAGCACACTCCACTTTTTCACTTTTCACGCCCCAATCGAGTTGGCAAAGGTAGCATCCCAGGAAAAACGTCTATGAGAAGTCACTCGGGACAGAAGATACTTTAGCAACGCTTCGACCGGAATCGCAATGGTAATCGCTCTGCCAAACATTATTTAAGGCTTTCGATATGTCTCTATCGTACACTGTTTTCGTTAGCTGGAGACTTATGTTCGGAACGATCGACCAATTCATCCGCGAGGCGGCTACCTGGCTTTGGGGATTCCCGATGCTGATCTTCCTTACCGTTGTGGGAGTCTACCTCTCACTGCGACTGAAGGGACTGCAGTTCAGGTATTTCTTCAAAGCAGCCCGACTGGCATATGGGTATCGAACAGGAGAAGGTGAAGGCAACATCTCGCCCTTGCAGTCTCTATTGGCAGCGCTTGGAGGGATCATTGGAAACGGCAACCTGGGAGGTGTCGCAACAGCTATCGCGATTGGAGGACCGGGGGCCGTCTTCTGGCTCTGGATTGCATCGCTCGTAGCAATGATCATGGTCTACGTAGAGACCTATCTCGCCGTTTTTCAAAGGGAGAAAGGCCCTGACGGTACCTTTTCCGGCGGCCCGATGTACTACATTGAGAAGCTACTGGGACTGCGTTGGCTGGCCGTCACGTTTGCGCTTGCCATGGGCCTCAAGACGCTGCTCGCGACTTCAACGATCCAGTCGAACTCTGTTGCCCTCGCGTTCCAAGCGGTCTTTGACTCTCCACTGCTGCCGGTTTGCGTGGGTCTATCGATCCTCACCTGGCTAGTGACCATCGGGGGCCTGAAATCAATTGCCAAAACCCTCGAGAAGCTGACACCGCTTATGGTGCTCCTCTATTTAACCGCTGGTTTTGCGATTTTGCTCTACAACTGGCGGATCCTTCCGGAAGTTCTTGATTCGATAGTCTCCAGTGCCTTTACCCCCAGAGGCGCGGCAGGAGGATTTGCAGGAGCCACCGTCTTGATGGCGATTCGATACGGAGTCGCCCGTGGTTTCTACTCCAACGAGGCGGGAACGGGGAGCTCGCCGATCATGTACAGTACGGCAAAGACGGACGACCCGGAGAAACTCGCTCTGATTGGAATGTTCGGGGTTGTGATCGACACCGTGGTTGGAACTCTAACCGCGTTCGTCATTCTTGCAACGGGCACATGGATGAGTGGTGAAACCAGTACCGCCTTGACTACTGCTGCGTTCGATACCTTCCTGGGAGATTACGGCGGTTACTTTGTGTTTCTCACTTCTTTTCTCTTCGGGTACTCGACTCTCATAGCCTGGTGCTTCTATGGGGAGCAGTGCTTTGCGTTCATATGGGGGACTCGAGTGCGCAAGCTGTATCGATGGATGTTCTGTGTCGCCATCGTATTCGGTTTTCTGGAGGCGGAGTTGCTTTGGAGTTGGGGAGACCTCTTGAACGGAATCACAGTCGCCATCAACATCTTTGCCGTAACCCTGTTGATACGGTTCAGTCGTCAGTTCCGGTGAGGGAGGGCTGTGATTTCTTTCATGCCGTCCCGCCAAGCGGGAGTCGAAGCGGGACTTAATCCTGGCCCCACTTGACACTTGCCATCTGGCCCTTTTCATTTGACACTTGTCATTTGTCAGGGGCCGGCCGACTATGTTCAGGTATACGAGACGACTCTCTGCTGCTGCTCACCGAGCCCCTCAACTCCAAGCCTCATTATGTCGCCCTCCTTCAGGAACGTGGGTGGAGTCATCCCGAACCCGACACCTGAAGGCGTTCCGGTACTGATGATGTCACCCGGCTGTAGGCTCATGTAGTGGCTGATGTAATGGACAAGGTAGGGGACATCAAACACCAAGTTGTTCGTATTTCCGTCCTGGACTCGTTTTCCGTTCAGTTCGAGCCACAGTGGAAGAGAGCTCGAATCAGTGAGCTCATCTCGGGTGACCAGGTAAGGACCTATAGGACCAAAGGTGTCGCAGCTCTTTCCCTTGACCCATTGCCCCCCTGACTCGAGCTGGAACTTACGTTCCGACAGATCATTGACAACACAATACCCGGCTACATGCTCAAGCGCAGATTCCAGGGGAACGTATCGAGCTTCTCTGCCAATCACAACTCCCAACTCGACCTCCCAATCCACCTTTTCCGAGTACTTTGGCAAGAGAACATCGTCGAAGGGACCCGAAACGGCAGACGTCGCTTTCATAAAAAGAACCGGCTGGCTTGGCAGTTCCATTCCCGATTCCTTTGCGTGATCAGCATAGTTCAGTCCGACACAGATGAACTTACCAACCGAGGAAACCGGGGCCCCGAGTCTTGAGCCTGGACTCGCCAATGGAAGTGTAGACGGGTCAACGCGCAGAGCCTCTGAAAACGCTTCGCCCCCCAAGAACCTGGAATCGATGTCGCTGATCACTCCGGACAGGTCACGAATGCCCCCGTCATTATCCAACACACCCGGCTTCTCAGCGCCCTTCGGACCATATCTCAACAATTTCATTGGAGACTCCTTTTCTACGCAATGATATTTCTGTTCAGCTTCTCGTAAGCCGAGTTCTATCCTACCGTAAGACATGCACCCTTGCTTGTCGTATTGTGAGACATGCATCCTTGCTTGTCATCAGGCTCGGAGTGACAACCAGGGATGGTTCTCTTACGGTAAGACATGCATCCTTGCCTGTCACTCAGGCTTCGAAGACTAATGACGTTGCTCTCCTGAAGACGACAGCCAGGGATGGCTGTCCCACTGGACACTGTTTGCAGACTGGGCTTTGCTTCTTTGCGTTCTTAGCGTTAAACGGATTCATTTCACGCAAAGCCCGCCAAGTTCGCTCCGGAAGATAAGCTCCCAGCCTGTCACAACGGCCTGGGAAGGCCATTTTCCGTCTCTCGACGCCCCTCCCCTCAGGCACCCGACGGGGTCTTCCAAACAAAAAAAGGGTCGGTCTATGCAACCGCCCCTTCTCGTGCGGAAAGGAGTGCGAAGTGTTGGACTCGTTAGTACTCCGTGACACTCCAAGAGGGGTCTATTCGACCCACAGCCGCCTTAAAATCGCACGTTTGAAAGTTGTTTCTCGACCTAGCTGAGACCTGAGGCACCGGCCTGCAGGAAGGACGAAATACCTGAGAACAATGTTGAGAGTGCAGTCTGAATGGCCGGGTTCGCGATGATCACGACCACAGCAACCAGTACCAGCATAATGGCGTACTCAACAATGGTTACACCCTTTTCCTCAGATTTTAGTTTGTCCGACAACCATGCTTGAATTGATTTGAATTGTTCTACCATCTTTTCTTTCTCCTTTCTCGCAATTGATGATGCAAGTTTAGAGGGTTAGCATTACGCTTGGCTGCGCATTTGTTGGGTAAAAGGCGGAAAATCTTTGGATATGGCATGGACCTAGCAGATTCTGGGTAACTGCTCCCCAACCGGAAGATCCACTATCCTCACTCCGCCGATACGCGTTCGCATCGACACGAGAGCCCGGCGACTGGAAGCTACCTTGCCGATCAGAGCCGCATTCCGCCCCAACGGATGTT
>JAUWTT010000044.1 GCA_030614585.1 Acidobacteriota bacterium | reverse complement strand
ATGCTCGAATCCTGGACTGGGACGGGGTTGGAGATGATGCCGTTATTTTCGCCAACCTCAAATACAAACATCGAGCCCGACCTTTTATTGAATTTCCGGAAAAGGAATTTTCTCGGGCTCTATGGGTGAAACCTAAAAAAGTTTTCGAATCGGAAGCTGCCTGGCGTGCGGCCGGGACGGAACCGGAGGTGGTGTTTCGGGACCGGAAATACAAGATGGGCACTCAGTTTCATGACATGCGGTTTCAGCTCCTGCGAGGGATGACGGTTGAACGTCACTGGGACAACAGCGCTCGCAAGTGGTATGTCCCGAAAACGAAAAAGGATCTGTTCCTGGCCGAAGGCCGCTTCTATCGAGTGGGGGCCAGCATGGTTGGGGCCGATGGGGAGAAGAACGACCCGAATCTGAGGTACATGGAGCCGTACTTCACGAGAGTCCCCACCGGTGCTGGTTACCCTGCTTACCTGGAAGGTGACCTGTCCCTGGGGCAGGCTTGGGGAAAAACGGTTTATGCTCCTGAGCTTGCTCGTGGTGATCTCTCGGAGGCTTTTCTTGAGGGTGAAGGATTGGAATCTCACTCCGAAGCACCCTTTGTCCGTCCCGGTTCGGATGCCGGCGAAGGTGAATGGGTCCTTCAGTTCTATGCTCCTTATATCCTCGTAGACGGCCTGGTAAAGGGAAGTCTTTTGGCTGGGGATGGCGATTCAGTCGAGGTGGCATTTCGCAGTCAGGTGCCGAAACGTTTCGACGTGAGCGAACCCGATCGTTGGATGCCGTGGAGAGTTCTGACTGAAAAAGCGGGGCCATTCCAGGTTTCATTGGATCGATCCGATTCTGCCGAAGGGGAAAGCTCTTTCCACGGTACCTATCGTTTTCAGATACGTCTCCGGTTTAAAGCAGCTTCAGATGCGTCAAGTGTCGGTCTGGCTGATTTCGGATTTGTTTCCTACTTCGAAAACGGAATCATGAGTATTCCGCAGATCTTTGCCGGCAGTAATACGATCCGATTCAAAGTCGAGGATTCTTCGAAGGTGGCATCAGACCTCTACGTCACTTACTCGTGGGAGACCGAGGACGGTAAGGAAGCCAGTCATGTGATGCGCCTTTATCCGACACTTTTCTTCCAGGACAATGAAGCAGTCTATACTCTTTCGGCCCCGGGACTCAGGCGTTGTACCAGCATTATGATCGCCTACCCGTAGTTTCGGAAATATAGCCGTTCCACTGTTCTATGGATCACACCAGAGGAGAAGCACAATTGATCCGCAGAGATATATTTAGATCTTTTTGGGGTCTTCTGTTAGGCAGTATTGTTCCCGGATACGGAAAAGAAAAGAAGCACATGGGGTCTGTGCGAGAGTCTCTAAACTCAGACCACGTAGATGTTTTAGTAGTAGGTGGAGGTACTGCCGGAACGATTTCAGCCATACAATCTGCCTTGGCAGGTGCAACGACTCAACTGCTTGAACTAGAAAGCCGGCTGGGTGGCACCATGACTACTGGAGGAGTTTGTTTCCCGGGACTATTTCATGCCTGGGGTCAACAGATAATCTCTGGAATCGGCTGGGATCTTGTGAAAAAGACAGTCGAGTTGCACGGTGGTACGTTTCCGGACTTTAACACTCCCTATCCTGATGAACACCATTGGCATCACCAGATTGTGGTCAATGCCCCTCTCTACACCATGCTGGCCGAGGAAGCCTGCATGGAAGCAGGAGTAGCGCTACGTTACCATGAATTTCCCCTCAGCATTGAAGAAAACCGTCAAGGATGGAAAGTGGAGATAGCAGGCCCCGGGACTCATCGCAAAATTCAATGTCGACAGATAATAGATTGTACCGGTGGAGCAGATATAGCCGGTCTTATTGGAATGCGCAGACTACGGGATGACGACACTCAGCCAGGATCGATTCTTTTCAAGATCGGCGGCGATTTTCATTGGGGTAGGGATCGTTTGCAACAGCTCTACGTGTTTGGTGCGGATTCATCCTCCTCTACCACACGGACAAAGGCGATCGTTGACGGTAGGCAGAAGGTACTTGAGGAACTGCGGAAAAGACGCGCTCAACCTGGTAATGAGCACATGCAGCTTGTACATTTACGCCCTGAAACGGCAGTGCGTGAAAGCTACCGGATTGTCGGAGAATATCAAGTCAATAAAAAAGATATGCTGAGCGGCAGATTGTTCGAAGATGCAGTCTGCTTCTCCTTTTATCCTATCGATCTGCATACAAACCAAGGTGTCAATCCATTACAGCTAAGTGAAGGAACGGTACCGACAATACCCCTGCGTGCATTAATACCCAAGGGCCGGCGGAATTTCATGGTTGCCGGCAGAAGTGTCAGCAGCGACCGTCTGGCGAATTCCTCGTTACGCGTACAGGCAAGCTGCATGGCTATGGGGCAGGCTGCTGGAGCTGTAGCTGCACTGGCCGCCAAATCCAAGACGACACCTTTGAATATACCTATTAAGGATATCCGATCGTTGTTGAGCGAGTTTGGCGCTATCGTTCCCGAGAAGGCATAGTGACTGGAATACATACGGAAATAATGCGATTGGCCTGAGCAACCTCAAGGGTGGACACGTGCGAGCTGTAGAAAATAGGGGTTGATCAATGCTAAAGAAGATCATTTTGGTCCTGTTTCTCTTGACTACTATTCCAGCGTGTTCGCCGGGATCTCGCTCAAACGCTTTCTTCCAGACGGCAAGGCCAGTTTGGCCGATTGGGCTGGAGAAGGAGAAGAATCTTCTAGTAGGATTCCGGGCTGTTATCGATTCCCCTCCGGGAGATAGGGTAGTTCTACGAATCGCTGCATCCAGCCTCTATCGCTTCTTCGTTAACGGTGCTTTTGTGGGCCATGGGCCTGCTCGAGGACCTCACGGCTACTACCGCGTCGATGAATGGGACCTGAGCAACTATCTTGTTCAGAAAGAAAACCTGGTTGCTGTTGAAGTAGCTGGATATAACATCAATAGCTACTATCTGTTGAATCAACCGTCCTTTTTGCAGGCTGAAATCGTAGCGGAAGGCGAGGTTCTGGCGTCAACCTCAGGCTCCGGCATCCCGTTTGAAGCAATTTTCCTGAAAGAAAGGCTTCAAAAAGTTCAACGCTACAGCATCCAGAGGACTTTTACTGAGATGTACACGCTGCATCCTGGCTACGATGCCTGGCGGACGGACGCTGCAGCTGACTACAGTTCGGTCCAGACCTCCGCATTGCCGAGGAAGAATTTTATCGCTCGTGGAGTGCCCTACCCCAAGTTTCAACTCCGACAGCCCCTGAGGCATTGTGGCGCCGGACGAATCAAACGAGGTGTCGAACCCGATGAACTCTGGAAGGACAGATCTCTGACTCAAATCGACCCCGCCACCGGCGGTTTTGCCGAAGCAGAACTTGCTGAGATTCCAACCCTCGATCTTCAACGGATTGCCTCGATTCCCGATCAAAGCACTGTAGGAAAATGGTCGGTTCAGGATGTTTTGCAGCTGTCCCAAGATTCCTACCGAATTCTTGACTTCGGCACCAACCTCACTGGTTTCATAGGAGCAAAGGTAACCGCTCACAAGAACTCGAGGCTCTACGTCACGTTCGACGAACTCCTGACCGACAACGATGTGGATTTCAAACGACTCAACTGTGCCAGTTTTGTCAGTTACCAGTTGGAACCAGGCGAATACAGGCTCGAGACCATCGAACCCTACACCCTTCGCTACATGAAGGTGTTGGTGCTTGATGGTGAGTGCAGTGTTGAGGGTCTTTACCTGCGGGAATATACAAATCCGGATGTGTGGCAGGCGTACTTTGCCGCTTCGGACGCGAGATTGAACCGGCTCTTTGAAGCAGGCAGAGAAACCTACCGTCAGAACGCAGTGGACATATTCATGGATTGTCCCTCACGAGAAAGGGCCGGGTGGCTCTGTGACAGTTTCTTTACGTCACGCGTAGCTATCGACCTCTCCGGTGACACCCGGGTCGAGACCAACTTCTTCGAGAACTACCTCCTGCCGCCAACATTCCCTGCCCTGAAAGATGGAATGCTTCCAATGTGCTATCCAGCCGATCACGGTAATGGTCGATTTATACCCAACTGGGCTCTCTGGTTTGTCCTCGAACTGGAGGAATATCTCCAGAGGAGTGGACACCATTCAATGTCCAAAGCTTTGAAACCGCGCGTGACCAGGCTGCTCGAGTACTTTGAGACTTTCGAGAATCTGGACGGTCTGCTGGAAGGACTGGAGAGCTGGGTTTTCATTGAATGGTCTATGGCGAACCGGTTCGTGCAAGACGTGAACTATCCTTCGAACATGCTATACGCCGCTGCTCTGGATGCCGCGGGGCGTATCTACGAGAATCCAGACTATCAACAGAGGGCTAGCCGCCTGCGAGAGGTGATCAGGAAACAGTCTTTCGATGGACAGTTCTTCGTTGACAATGCAATTCGAAAAGACGAGAAATTGGAAATCACTCGCAACCGGACAGAGGTTTGTCAGTATTTCGCCTTCTTTTTCAATGTAGCTACCCCGGACAGCCACCCCGCTCTATACCGGCTGCTCCGCGACCAGTTTGGCCCTGACCGAGTCAAGCATGGCCTCTATCCAGAGATTCATCCTGCAAACGCGTTTGTGGGTAACGTAATCCGCATGGAATTGCTCTCCCGCTGGGGCTTTTCGCAGCAGCTACTGGATGAGTCGGTTGCGTATTTTCTCTATATGGCTCAGCAAACGGGCACGCTTTGGGAAAACATCACTACTGAGGGTAGTTGCAACCACGGCTTCGCATCTCACGTAGTTCACCTGTTGTATCGGGATGTACTGGGGCTTTACCTTATTGACCCGGCATCACGTCTCGTAAAGGTCCGTTTCCCGCAGCTGGAGGTCAATTGGTGTGAGGGTCGTATCCCGCTGTCAGAGGGAACGGTGTCCCTGCGCTGGAGAAAAGATTCCGGGAAGTTGGTCTACCGGCTTGATCTGCCTGCCGGCTACCAAGTGCAGATCGAGAACCTGAGCGGTTTGGATCTGGTAGCAGAGTAGACTGCGTCGACACCATCCAAAAGCGATTCTGCAAACTCGCCAACCCGGAAAATCGTCAATTCATTCGTTTGTGTCCAGTATCCCGAAACAAGAGTGAACCACACAGCCAGACCGTGAACCTGGTGATTCATTTCGAAGCTGGTAGAATCCCTCTGCGCATAACCAAAGACGACCGGACATACGGAATCTCAATGCTTTTAAGCACTGTTGACTGGATCATATTGATCACCTACCTGATATTCATCGCGGTTCTCGGAGTAGCTGTTGGCCTCAAAGTGAGAGATACCGATCATTACTTTCTTGGAAAGCGAAGATTCGGCAAGTGGCTCATGATCGGTCAGAGTTTTGGCGTAGGGACTCACGCCGAGATGCCGGTGTCACTGGCCGGTGCGGTCTATTCAACAGGAATCTCCGGTATCTGGTTCCAATGGAAGAACCTCTTTGTCACACCTTTCTATTGGTTGATGGCTCCAATCTTCAGACGCATTCGTCGTACGACCATCGCTGAACTCACTGAGGACCGATACGGGAAAGGGATGGCGGTGATCTATACAGGTTATGCGCTTTGCTTCCTTATGATCAATACCGCCGGAATGCTCAAAGGAGCTGCCAAGGTAATTAACCAGGCCGTAGGGGGAGGCCTCGGTGTCAATCGGATAGTGGTGGCTATGACCATCATTTTCATTCTCTATAGCTTCATCGGAGGCTTGGTTGCCGCTGCCTGGACCGATTTTGTACAAGGATTCCTCATCATCACTCTCTCTTTCATGCTGGTTCCATTGGGTTGGGATGTGGTGGGTGGAATGGCAGGAATGAAAGAGACGCTGGATGCCCACATGTTTTCGTTGGCAACGCCTGAAGGTCTGGGCTTCTGGTTTATCTTCGTGCTGACTCTCAACGGTCTGGTAGGCATCATGGCAATGCCCCACATACTGGCTGCAGTGGGTACGGGAAAGGATGAGAGAAGCTGTAGAATTGGCTTCTTCTGGGGGAACTTCATCAAGAGAATCTGTACCGTTGGCTGGGGATTGGTCGGACTGATTACCGCTGCTATTGTGATCAAAGGGACGTTTGGCGTTTCATCTCTGGCAGACAGTGAAGACGCGTTCGGGTTCGCCTGCCGCCACCTACTGTTTCCTGGTTCAATCGGGCTGCTGATCGCCGCCATCATGGCCGCAAATATGTCGAGCTGTTCCGCCTTCATGGTCAACAGTGGAGCATTGTTCACTCAGAACCTCTATCGAGCCTATCTTCCTCGCAAAAGACCTGACAGACATTACCTGTGGGTCGGAAGAATCAGCGGTCTTTTGATCACGTTGACTTCGGTCGGTTACGCCATTTTCCTGATAGAGAAAGTCCTCTATGCATTCCTGCTGACGGAGACCATGGCGACCTATATGGGAATCAGCGTTTTAGGAGGAATCGTGTGGCAAAGGGCAAACCGTTGGGGCGCTTTGGCAAGTCTCACCGTGGCGATGACAACCAACTTTGGCCTTTACTACCTGAGAGGCGAACGCCTCGACCACTGGGATCCTGATGTTTTCTTCACAGCTTTGGTTGCGGGATCCATTGCTTTGGTCCTGGTGAGCATTTGGACCAAGGCAGAAAGTTCGCAAAGCACGGCATCGTTTTTCGAGAGATTACAGTCGCCCACGGATTCCCTCAGCAGAATGTCTCCTGCTGAAGTAGCGAAGGAAGGCAAACAACTGCTTTTAGTAAATATTGGAAACCTGCGAAAGGGGACCTATGGTATCGGGTTTCTCAAGGCCTACCGGGAAGATCTGATCGGATTTGGACTAGGATGCTCTTTGGTGATGCTTTTAATAGCATTGACCTGGCTGCTGCTCCAAACCTAATGTCTGGGAACATTACGAATGAATGACAAAGAACGTTTTCACGCCATCATGTCTTTTGAGCCTCAAGACAGAACTCTGTACTGGGAACAGGGGTTTTGGGGAGGAACAGTAGAACGGTGGTATGGGGAAGGAATGCCGAAGGGTCACGGTGTCCAGGGAAATCCAGCTTACGGGGATACCGTTCGCGGACCAGCCACTCCAATTGCGTTAGGAGATCGCATCTGTCACGACGTTCGAGAATCAGCGGGCCTTGATAAACCGAGCCTGAGGGTTCCGGTAGAGCTTTTCTTGTATCCTGGTTTTACGGAAGAGATCCTGGATGAGGGTAAAGAGACTTTGGTCCTGCGGGATGAACTCGGGATTGTCAAACGTGTTCGAAAAGACAAGAGCAGTGTCCCTCAGTTCCTTTCCTGGCCCGTCAAAGACTTCGAAGATTTTGAACGGATCGCAGCCAAACATCTGGATCCCGAAGATCCTGGACGCTTTCCAGAAGACTGGGAAACACAGATCTTAAGACTGAACCAGTACGATGGGGTGGTGGCGATTGGTGGTCATCCGTGCGGGTTTTTCGGGGCTCCCCGTTATTTGCTCGGGGAGATGGCATTGCTCATGGGCTTTTTGGACAAACCTGACCTGATCAGGATAATCATCAACCATCTTGCGGACTTGTGGGTTGATTTGTACACGAAGATTCTTACCCGTGTGAAGGTTGACTGTATTCACATATGGGAGGACATGTCTTTCAAGAATGGTCCTTTGATCAGCCCGGCCCTCTTCGAAGAATTCATGGTTCCCGCTTATCGCAAAGTGACTGATACTGTACGAAGCTTCGGTGTTGACATTATCCTGGTCGATACGGATGGTGATTGCCGCTTGCTCATACCTCTCTTCCTTGAAGGCGGTGTCACCGGCCTCTACCCGTTCGAAGTCCAAGCGGGCATGAATGTTCAAGAAATTCGTGAACAGTACCCCAGGCTTCAGATGTTGGGAGGTGTGGATAAGAAGGAACTGGCTCGAGGCCCAGAAGCCATCGACAACGAACTGCACCGAACTATTCCAGGCATGATTTCAAAGGGCGGTTTCATTCCGATGGGTGATCACCAAATACCACCAGACGTTTCATGGAGCAACTATCTCTATTACCGTCGGCAGCTTTCCAAGATTGCCGCGACTCAGGGTTAGGATGACAGGTCGAACATTTGCGCGCGCTTCGGGACCGCGCTTGGCGGCACCAAGCGGCACAATGCACTAGTTGACCAGTTTCTCATTCGCTAGGCCGGCGGTTCGCATTTCCCCGCGCCACTGCTCGAAGAGGCGCATCAGGCGCTGGAAGACTTCCGGGTTCTCAGGGGCAACGTTACGTTCTTCGGCCGGGTCGGATTGGAGGTGAAACAGGGCGGGCTGATCCTCGGCGGAGTCACCGCTGGTGAGGATCTGGCTGGTGGGTCGGGGATCGATTGCGCTGAGACTCTTGACGAGTTTCCACTCGCCTTGCCGGACGGCCCATCTGTCGCTAAATTCCCAGAAGAAGGGGCGGTCGCTGGTGGTCGGTGGCACGGCTGTTTTGACTGCCTGGAGGATGCTTCTACCGTCGAGTCGTGAGGTTGGCGGAAGTGGGATGGCAGCAGCTTCAAGCGTGGTGGGCAGGACGTCCAGCGTGGAGACGGCGTGGGGGTAGATTTGGCCGGCGGGAAGCTCAGCCGGCCAGCGCATCATGAACGGTACGCGCAGGCCGCCTTCAAAGGTGACGTATTTGGATCCGCGCAGAGGCCGGTTATTGGCGCCGGTGTAGGGCGAGCCGCCGTTGTCGCTGAAAAAGACAATGAGAGTGTTCTCGGAGAGGCCTGCGCCTTCCAGTGCGTCGAGCAGGCGGCCGATGTTCTCGTCGAGGCAGGCGAGGTTGGCCAAGTAGTACTTGCGCATGTCTTCGTCGCCGATGACGCCGAGTTGCGCGTACTTTTGGTAGTAGTCGTAGTAGCTGCCCATCGTGTCCGGATCGTAGTTGGGAATAGGCGGCGCGCCAAACCGGTCCAGGTATCGCTTCGGCACCTCATGAATCAGATGGTGAACGGAGTTGTAGGCAACATTGAGAAAGAAAGGCTCACTGCCGTTCCGCTTCAGAAAATCGATGGCCCAATTCGTGAAGATCTCAGTCGTGTAGCCGTTTTCGAAGCTCCGCTTTCCGCGGTTTTCAAACAGAGTTCCGAGGGCTGCGCTGTGGCCATAAGGATCGGGCGTGCGCTTCTCGATTTCGCTGGAGAGCAGGAAGAAGTCATGCGCGTGGGATGAGAAGCCGAGAAATTCATCGTAGCCGTGATTGAGGGGGTACTCGCGCACGTCCTGCTTTTGCTGGCCGTCGCCATAGTCGTTCTTGCCGACCTTACCGGTGACGTATCCAGCCTGTTTGAAGAATTCGGCGATGGTGGTGACATTGTTCGGCAGCCCGGGACTCCATCCCGGTTTCGGGTCCCAGCGCTGCTGATAGCGGCCCGTGTTCCAGCCTGCGCGCGAGGGGCTGCAGACCGGTGCGGTGACGTAGGCCTGGGTGAACAGAACACCGTCCTGGGCGATCCGGTCCATGTTCGGGGTGGAGATGTCACTGGCGGAATGGGCGAAAGCGCTCAGATCGGCATAGCCCTGGTCGTCGGTGACGATGATGAGCACGTTGGGCTTCTGCGCGCTTTCCGGCGGGGCGGCGCAGGCAGTGAGGAATAGTAGGGGTGTGACAAAAACGGCGATGTTCTTCATGGCGGCTATTCTCTCCCGTATCAGTTTAAGCATCCAACTCTCATACTCGTCTATCGGGAAGACTCCGTTTTAGCTCTTCCCCCTGTTCCTTAGCTCACTTAGGGCAGACCATGGCTCCAGGCGCCGCTGGAAGGAATCCCCACGGCACCCAGTAAGTCCACACCACTGATGTAATAGCGACGGCGGTCACTCCGTGGGGATCCTTCATCGTCGTAGAAAGCCGTGGACACAACCGGAGCTGCCTGCCAGCGGAAAACATATTCACGGTGCCAGTCGTCCATGCGCATCACGTGGTAGCCACGCACGTCATTGCCGGCTCTCGGTGGGCTCCACAGGATTAATCGGCGCCCATCCAGCCATGGGATCACCCGTACCGGACCCGGGGGATCAGCCAGGGCGACGGCTACCGGAGAGGAGCCACCTTCGACGCCCCAGTGGTTAAACGGCCGGACAACGTAGGCAAAGGTCCTCGGCCACCGAAGCTCCGATGCCGGCTCTTCAATTTGTACTCCTCTGTCGATCAAATCTGTCCCGGTTATCGGTTGAGACGTGATTCGTTCAAGCTCACCCATTTGCTGAGCCGGATCGAACAGATCGTGCCACGGCCAGCGAACATCTGCGTCGGCCCTATACACGTGATAGCCGACTACATCTTCAGCACTACTGCGCTGCCAGCTGACATGCACGCCACCCTCAACAACTACTGCTGTAGCCCAGCGGAGTGCAGGCGGAGCTGTTCTTACCGGAGGGCTCGGGAGGCCGGCCGGCTGTTCTCCCTGTTGAGTGACTACAGAATAGAAGATCAGCTGTCTCCCGGGAGCTTGATCGTCGGTATAGACTAGCTGGTCAGCCGCTACCTCGGCGATTAGTTCCCACTGACCAGCCACGGGGCTTTCCGCTACTTTCCGCAGGATTCGATAGCCTGAAATACCCTCCAAAGAAGGGGCTCTCCAGGTGAGTGTAGAGGTGCCGTCGTCAGCTGTCACGACCTTTACATCCCAGGGGCGTTCACCCGCATCTGATTTCGGACCACTGTCAGTGGGCTTGTATCGATACGTCCACGTTTCTCGCGTGGTCAGGGCACCGGACCAACTCATCGACTCGTTTCCACTGATGACCACAACGTTGTGTTTGGGGTCGTAGACCGCATCGAACATTGTTCCGTAGCGGGGTGCCGGTTGGATCGCGGGCAGTTTCTCCCAGCGATTCTCGCGAAGATGATAGACCCATACACGCATTGACTCCTGTCCATCGTGCTTGAGCACCAGCATCACATCATTCGCCGCGTCATAGACCATGGGGAATCCGGCGGGAGCCACATCGCCACTGGGCACAAGGTCCTCCCATTCGTTTGTGACCGGATCGTAGGCCCACGTCGAACGTGTTCCGATGGCAATTAACTTACCGGTCACGGGATCAAACACTGAGGAGCTGTTACCTACCTGATTCGGCTTCGGATCCGGCGGGTTCAGTTTCAGCCAACTGTTAGCGTAACCGTCGTACGCCACCAGCTCGCCCCGCCACCAAACATTGAGACCGTGCTGTGGATCGTATGATCCGCCCACCATGCCCAGATTACCGTAGTTCTCGACCGGTCTCATTGGATGCCATTCGTCGGTTGTAACATCGAGTACCCAGGGAATGGAGAAGGACAGGTTGCCACGCAGGCCGTTAAGCCATCCGTGTCCCCCTGCTGCAGCCCCTCGCCCGCTTTTGGCGACAATGGCTAACTTGTTGGCACTGTCGAAGACAATCTGCCGGTTACAACAGGTACCGTTCGGCCACTGGGAAGAACCCGCGAGTCGGTCCCAGCTTCCGGTCCCGGCATCAAAGAACCATGTCTGCCCAGTCTGTGGTGAATCGTAGCGACGGCCGTGGGCGCCCCACATGATGACACGATTGCAGTACGAGTCGTAGCACATTGTCGTCTCGTAAGTCAGATGTGTGATCAGATCGTCCTCATAAGCCTCTGCCCAATCTCTCAGGACAAATGTATTGGCTTTTTGCCGAGTGATCGAGGCCCTGTTGGGATCCAAGACACCTACGTCGGCCTCGGTCCCCGCCAACCTGGCGAAAGCTTCCTTAACCAACGGGTCGCCTGCAAAGTCCCGGCTTCGCAGGGCGCGTATCGCTTCCGACCGGACCGCTTGGCTCGGATCAGCTTCAGCCAAACGAAGCAATACCGGGATCGCCAGAGGGTCAGCACTCAGACTAAGCGATTGCGCGGCTGCCGCCCGCACGCTCTCTTCTTCGTCGTCGGTAAATTGAAGCAAGGTGTCGACAGCCCCCGACGTGTGACGACCGCCCAGACTCAAAGCGACACCCTGACGTATCAGCCTTCGACGACTCTTCGCCGCTCCTATCAGTGCTGATGTGGCCTCTAACCCGCCCGCCCGGATCGTTCCCCAGGCGTGCATCATTCGTGTGTGATTATCGAAGATCTCGCTCCCTTCGAGTAACTCACGAACCCCAGGGCCGTAACCAAGTTCACTCAAGTTCCCAGCGGCAGCGCAGGCCGAATCACGGTCACCATGGGTTAGAAACGGAACTAGTACTGCTGACGTCCTTTCAGGTGTTTCGAAGCGAACATGCCGGACGGCAAAAGGCATGAAACCTGGCCGATCAGGGTCAACAAGTTGCTCAATTTTCTCCTGGCCTGCACGGTTCGCGAGGCGAGTCAGGCCTAATACCGCATACTGCCTTAACCTGTAATGTTCGGAAACATTGCCGGCCACGGCAAATAACGGCTCGGCCCCTTCAGGTGAGAGGCTTCGACCCAGTCCCAGCACCGCAGCGATGCGTACGTCCGCATCCTCTTCAGGGTTTCTTGCCAGAATGGCAACGCGGTCGATAGCCTCCGAGGTGCCAAGTTTCGCCAACGCTTCCGCCGCTGCGGCACGGACCCACCGATCTTCATGCTCCAGCATTCTCGGAAGGATTTCATTGGCCGACTCCCCGCCACAGCGGCCATAAACTTCGGCCACTTTCGCCAGGCGAACGGGATCGTCGCCAAGCACCGACGTGGGGTCTACCGGCAGGCGGTTCCCCTCTAGAAAACCGCCCACTTCACCTGTCTCAGACAATGATTCCAGAGCCGCAATCCAAAGTGCTCTCGGTGTGTCCCCAACAAGTAACTGCTTCAGACGCTCCGTTTTGCCCAACCGGCCCAGGGACTGGCACGCTATGAATTGAACAGCTGCGTCGCTGTCTTCAAGGCACTTTTCCAGGGCCCTGGCCGCAGCCTCCTTGCTCTTGCAGGCACCCAGACCCATTGCCGCAGCGCGGCGGACGTCTACGTTCGTGTTGTTACCATGTTCAGCGAGGAGGCTGATTGCGTCGAGTTCTCCCAGTACAATGGCGGCCAGGTACTGATCGGCAATGTCGTTAGTCGCGATATCCCAAATGCGTTCTCGTAACGGGCCACGCCCGGAAGGATCACCACATCGGCCCATGCACCAGAGCGTCATCCGGATGGTTCCGGGTCGATTCTCCCAGAGATTCCACCAAACACCCCGTGTGAGGCTCGGCTCGCGAGCCCGTCCCAGGATTTCCGCAGCCAACTTCCAAACCCGGCTACCTGGAGTTCCGCCTTCTTCCAGCGCGAAAAGAAGCGCATCACGGTCGAGCTGGTCGTACAACACCTCATAGTTCGAAAGCCTTCCGGGCCATGTGTTTCGCATGAAATCGCCTTCGAGGCTCACCATTGCAGCCAGGGCGTGTAATCGTGTAGAACCGTCAGCCGAACCCGCCAAGCCCGACAACTGCGGGATCGTCACCGAATGGCCCGGTTTGGCGAGCTGCTCAACGCGGTAGCGCCCAGCCTCCTGCGGATCCGACCTATTCGAGGAGGGACCGTGTGGTCCGGCTCCTCTCGTACGAACCTGAGACGAATCTGTTGAAGAAAGGACGGATTCGAGGAGATCCCCAGCCACATT
>JAUWTT010000440.1 GCA_030614585.1 Acidobacteriota bacterium | reverse complement strand
ATCATTTTCATGCAGTGTGGGCCCGTCCGTTACCGGGTCAGCGACAGGAAGCAGGCGAAGAAAAGGCCCTTCAAGCACCGGGTTGTGGTGCGCAGAACCGACACTTGTTTATCAGAGTCGGCCCACGACAAAACTGTCCCGATCCACGAGGTTTACTCAGCTCTCGCATCCGATGAGAACAGGAATCGTATGATCGTGGATGATGTGCTTCTAGCAGTCCGATCCGGCCGGTCACCGATCGTCCTAACCGAACGGCGCGAACATCTGTCGCTATTGAGTACGCTCCTATCAACCGAAACTGCAAACGTCTTCGAACTTAAGGGAGGAATGGGAAGGAAGCAGCGCAGAATTCTGGCCGAAAAGCTGGAGAGCTTACCAGAGAGTGAAAGCAGGGTGATCATCGCGACTGGAAGGTATATCGGTGAGGGATTTGATGATGCTCGCCTCGACACACTCTTCCTGGTCCTACCAGTATCGTGGCGGGGGACTTTGTCCCAATATGCTGGTCGACTCCACCGGTTGCACCACTCGAAAAAGGAAGTGCTGGTCTACGACTATGCTGACCTCAATATCCCGATGCTAGCCAGAATGTTTGAACGGCGCAGACGCGGTTACAAAGCAATCGGTTATGAGATTGAATAGTGGAAAAGCCTTCAACGTAAAGAATCCACGCCCAGCAGAACAACTCAGGCGAAGTGAATTCTAGCGAATCAGGTCGCTTGTCGAACGGCGATGGCGGTATCCATTAAGGCCCGCAGGATGAGCTGCCGCCCCCTGGGCAACAAGGGATCAGTTCGAGGCTCGAAGAATCTCTTGCTCTATCTCATAAATGGATTATGGGCAGGAGTCCTTGTCGGTCGGGAGTGCTGCATCCCGGAGCTGCCCAGTCTGCCTTCAAGCAGGAGAACAAGACTTGTAGCTCGAAGCGATTCCGAACAGCGAACTCAAAGAGGGGCCGATAATGCTTCTTCTTTACGGATCTGTCCGCCCTTCTCAAGCGACGGCGATTGTTCAGGTAGAGTTCAGGCCTGTCAAAATGCCGATAGTAAGTATCGCGTGCCACAATATCAAGCAAGTTGTAGAGCTGCGAAACATTACCTCCGGGACGCACCACGATCTTCTCAGAAAGAGGTCTCCCGTGTTGTCGACTTTGGATGTATAGAGACAGATTTGGTTGCAACTCAAAGTGCAAAGAGCGAGTTGGAACGCTCGAATGAGTGAGTATATGCGGGCAACGCTTTCTGCTCTTCCATTGGCCCTTTGCGCAGAGTCTGTTGAGCTCTTCAAAAAAGCACTCGCTGGCGGCAGAGAGTAACTTGTTGAAGAGTTTTTCGGAATCTCTCTCCACTCCAATTTCTTTGATGCGACGCAACCAGAGTATCAGTTCTGAAAACCGTTTCGCCTCGACATTTTTGGTGCCGGCCTGAAGCTCGGTCAAGAGGTCGTAAATGTGCCCGGTCCAAGATAATGCTATCCAATTCCGCTTAACCATACTCTTCTCTCGATCGGGAACCTGCGGCTGCACCCCGTAGAGAGAAAGATAGACATAATCGCGTGTTTTAACCCATCTCTTGAACCTCTCCTCTGTAAGTGTCCTGTAGTCTTGAAGTTGATCGGGACGATTACTAGAAAATAGCTTTCCCTCAACCACAACAAGAAGGCTGTCGGAGCTGTCAAAATCAAAGAGGACCAGATCGCAAAACTTTCCCCGGCCCACAGATCGTAGCTTGCCGAAAGGTATGTAGAATTCTCGGACTGCTGAAGCGTTACCCAACCGAAAACCGCTGGTCGCGATACCCTTACCTTTCTTCCCCCACTTTAGTAGTGATGATCTTCGGGCGTAGTTCTTGCTGACATCTGAACGTTCCCGGGCGATTGCTGCCAGGAACCCCTCTGCAAATGAGACTCCTAAACCGTGACTGCCTCTTGAATCAAGGAGCCAGCACAGAGTATCCATAAACCATGACTCGTTCAGACACCTGCGAAAAAAGAGTTCATCCTGCTCGACCTCGGGGGATATTCTGGAAAGAGATTCCCGAATCGGTTCGATGATTTCTGAGTACGGGCTCTCCTGAAATTCCATGTGGAACCCTCCAGCTGACCGACCGCAGAACGATCGGGTTTGCGCGATTCAAGTTTAGATCACCGTCCGTGTTATCGCCAGTTTTACAAATCAGAGGCTTTGACCAGGCTAAAAGCCGCAGGAGCGTCTGACGGGTTCATCCTGACGATCCTGGAAACTCAACATCCATCTCTGAAACATGGCTAAAGGAATCTTTATCACCAAACCTGATCCCGAGTACGATGATCTCCCTGAGATTCGTTACCACTTTCCGTCTCGCTATTTAAGGTTGGCGGAGGAATGCGTGGGAGACTGGATCCTCTACTATGAGCCGAGGCGGAACCAGGGGAGACAGGCGTATTTCGCTACAGCCAGGGTCCGAAAGATTGAATCTGACCCGGTAACTCCGAAGCACTACTACGCACTTGTCGAAGATTACCTGCCGTTCCCAGATTCCGTACCGTTCCGTGAAGGTGATTTCTTCTACGAGTCCGCCCTAAGAAGGCCGGACGGCTCCGTAAATCTTGGGCTTTTTCAATGGGCGATCCATCATTTGCCCGAAAATGAGTACGAATTGATACTGCAAACCGGCCTGGCTGTCGGCGCCGAGTATCAGGATGTTCCGGTCGATGCCGTGTCAGAGGACCTGCCGCGATACCCGGAAAGGCCCCTGATCGAACAAGTCTCTCTTCGCCCCTACCGCGACCGCGCGTTCTCCACAATCATTCGATCGGTCTACAATCACACTTGTGCGCTGACCGGATTCCGCTTGATAAACGGCCACGGTCGCGGCGAGGTCGAAGCGGCACACATTCGATCGGTTGAGTCCAACGGTCCTGATTCTCCCAGAAACGGAATCGCACTCTCACGGACTGTTCACTGGCTTTTCGATCGAGGGATCGTTTCCATGGAGGATGACGGGAGGATCCTGAAAGTGGATACGCTAATTCCGGATCAGGTTTCCAAGATTCTTTGTCCTGAGGGATATGCACGTCTTCCGCAGAGCCGCTCGACGAAACCTCACCCTGAATTCTTGAGATGGCATAGGGAGCATGTTTTCAAGGGGTAGAGGAAGCTGGAACTTCTGAGACAGGATCACTGGATACGGTCAATCCAAATCCCACATGAAGTGCCCACCACAGAGACTCAGAGCTCGTGTTTGATGAGGCATCGAAAACTTCAGAGTTCATCCAAGGTTACTATTCCTTTTTTACAAACAATCGGCCTTGGACAGACACTTGGTCAAAGGCATCACGCTGGAGCCAGAGTTGCAGTGTCCCCGGCTCTCCACGTACACGGGAACGCGACGGTAGGTTGGTCAGTTGCACCTCTTCAGCCTGCCTTGATCAATTCCACAACAACCCCGTTGTGATCGCTGAGTCTCTTGCCGTTGTCGTGATGCTGGTCAATGCCGAAAACTTCAGTTGCCTCGAGATCCGGTGAGAGTGCAACGTGGTCGATTACCTGGTTGTCAATAACAGGGACGGTACCCACCGTGGCGATATCAGCAAGGCCATCGAAGGTCGCTTGCATTGCTTCGAAGACCTTGATTGGTTGCCACTTGCGGGGAATGCGCTGGTTGAAATCTCCGGCAACGACGAAGGAAGAGTGTTGCATCGACTCGATGATTGAACGAAGCCCTGTCAGGAATATCAGGTGATCTTCCCAAAGGCTTCGATCTTTTCGGCCACCGTTCACGTGAGCATTCCGCCAGGGAATGCAGATGCCGCACACCGTGAACTCACCGATCTCAGTCTCTGTGAGACCCCGGACGAACCTGCCTGATGGAAGGGATAAGTGCCCGAAGTTGTCCACGTCCTTCCACTCGTTTCGGCTCCAGACCAAAGCTTTCCGCCGACCGGAAACGAGCGGATAACCATAATCGGGATCTGATTCGATAACGAAACCGTCGTCGGGGAGGAGTTCACGACAACCTTCGGTGAGGCAGATAATGTCTGCTTCGAGTGACTCCAGTTTCGAAGCGATCTTGTCACCTCTTGATGATCCCCGCTTCGCCCACTCAGCGTTCCAGGCTGCTACCTTTACAACATTATTGCCACTCGCCATGAGGCGACATTCTCTCAGACGGTGCGGGAGAAGGGTAGCTGTAATATCCATACGCGCTGACGCGAAGCGAGTGGGTGACAGGTTGCATGAAAGAGCTTGGCTGACAGTCATCGATTTACCCAACCATCATTGGGACAGGAATCAGGAGATCGAGCTCTGAATGGCCGGGAGTCGAGTTGTTCGATGACCGAGATGCCTGCACCTATAAAGCGGTATTT
>JAUWTT010000070.1 GCA_030614585.1 Acidobacteriota bacterium | reverse complement strand
CAGGTGTCGCCCATGCAGGGCTCCAACGGTGGGCCGGTTCCGGTTCCCAGGGTTTCCACCCTGGGCTTACCCATGCCGCTCCTTCAGAGCTGCTCTCGGAACAAGAACCGATTTGGCCCACGCCCAAATCCCAAGCACCAAATCTCAAACAAGGTCGATCGAATGAATTCAATATCTCAACTTCTACAGAGCTCTTAACCGACTATATTTCAGTAGGTTAGATGATCCCTGCAATGGAGCTTGAAATTTGGATTTAATTGGGAATTGGGTCTTGGGATTTGGGCAACAGACCCTTTAGCTCCTGCGCATCTCTGGAAGCTGAGGAATCGCCTCAGTCATGCTGCTCAAATGTGGAATTCACCACCAAGCCACCAAGGCTCACGGGATCCATTCATGCTCTTAGCGTTCTTGGCGAGCTTTGCGTGAGCTAAGAGCTCCCGCACCTTACCGATTCAGTAGCGATCGTTTCCCGTATTCGAAGTGTTCCTCGAGAAGGCGAACGGCTCTATCGGCATCTCCCGAGACCACAGCTTCACTGATCTGCTGGTGCTCCTGCCAGTTGGGCCTCATTCTTCTCTGGTCCTTATGGAATATCAGCCAAATCAGCCAGAAAATCTTCTCCCTCAGTCCCTTCATGACGGCCAGGATTTCGCGGTTCCCCAGGAATTCGCAGAACATGAGGTGGAAATCTCCATCAAGATTGATGCTCTCTTCCAAATCTTCTCGTTCGGCGGCTTTCCGCTGAGCAACGAGGTTCTCCCGAACCCTGGTGACCTGAGGTTCCGTCAATTTTCCGGCGATGGTTCGGAGCACGTACGCTTCCAGCGCAAAACGGATCTCAAACTGGTCGATGATCTCTCTGAGTGAAGGCTCCCTCACAAGAATTCCTTGTTGAGGAGAGACCGAGACAAACCCTTCGGATTCGAGGAGCTCAAGAGCTGAACGAATAGGAGTCTTACTCATGTTGAGCTCGGAAGTCAGCATCCGTTCGGACAGAAAAGACCCAGGAGGGTAGTGCCCGCCGAGAATATTCTTTTTGAGAACGGAGTAAGCTCTAGCCTTAAGGGCTCCTCTCCGGTTCGTTCCCTGTGTTGACGTTTGGGTCATAAGGAAGAATTCCTTTGATGATTAATTCCCCAAATGGACGTTGAAATCCAATAAACTCCTTGCTAGAATGCTCGTGATATCTTAGTAAGATCTCAGTTGAGTGTCAAGGTTGACGTTTCCGGGAAGACTATTTGAGGTTGGCTAAGCGGAGAACCTTTAAGTGTTGAGAAATTGGCACTTGCCGTTTGTTGTTGTCTTGGGTTTCGGTCTACTTTCAGGCTGTTCAGAACCCTCCGAACAGTTGAGAGTCGGAGTGGCCTTTGAGACTTTGCAGACGGAGTACTGGGTCGCAAGTATTGAAGCCATCGAGGCGGAACTCAGGCGCCGCAACATCGAGATGATCGAAGCCGTTGCCGACAACGACGCGAACCGCCAGCTTGATCAAATTCACATCCTTATTGCACGCGGCGTCGACGGAATCATCGTGTCGCCCAAGGATTCGATGACGGTCATTCCGATGATCAAAGCCGCCAATCGGGCGGATATTCCAATCGTTATCTACAATCGTCCTCCAGCGGATAACGATGGCAAGTCGGTTACGGTCGTGGCCGACAACTACAAGATTGCCAGGGCAACGGTCGAATACATGGCGGAATGCGCCGTGAAAACTGGCCGAAAGTACAAGGCTATGATTCTGATCGGCGACCTCGGGGATATAAACGCCATTGGGAGAAGAGACGGCTTTGACGACGCACTCCGCCCTTATTCAGATACCATCGAAGTGGTGGCTCGAGTCCCTACTGAATGGAGCCAGGATAAAGCATTGTCCGGCGTGACTAACGCCCTCCAGGTCAATCCTGACATCAATTTCATCTTTGCATCGACAGACTTTCTATTCCCTCCGTTGATATCGGCTCTTCGGACTGCCGGCAAGTACAAGAAGATCGGCGAAGAGGGCCACGTCCTTCTCGGAGGATTCGACGGCGACCCTCTGGCGTACAGTATGCTGGTGGAAGGGTATCTGGATGCGGACGGTGTTCAAGACGTCTACTTCGATAGCGCCGCTTCAGTCGATGCAGTAGTTAGAATGCACCAGAATCAGATAGTGGAGTCCATCATCCGGGATCCTGGATTCGTTATTCATCAGGACAACTTAGAGGAGAAGGCGGGACAGATGTGGGGGGCGCAAATCGCACGTTCTAAAGACTTAACCCGCCTGCAGCTGTAGGAAGCATCACCGAAGCAAAGGAAAAGGGGCCCTGTGCGCGGAAACATAGGCCACATTCAGCTGTTTCTGAGAGATTACCCGGTACTTTGGCTCAGTCTGGGGCTTGTGCTGCTGGTCGTACCGATCCGTCCCGAGATACTCTCTCCACTGAATCTTGAGACGCTCGTGCTCGCCGTTGCCCTGTTGCTGGTGCTCTCCCTCGGCCAGAGTTTCGTGCTCATCACGGCTGGAATCGACCTCTCCTTACCGGCAGTTATGTCACTGGCCAGCGTGGTTGGAGCCTCTTGTTTGGCTGGAGACAGCGGTTTAACGGGAACACCCGTTTCCGTGTTCACAGCCATCCTTGCAATGTTGTTGATCGGTCTGGCAATCGGTTTCCTGCACGGTTTTTCTGTTGCGTACCTGCGAATGCCCGCTTTCCTCGTAACGCTCGCTTCACTGCTGTGGGTGGGTGGGGTCGCTGTGTGGTACACGGAGTCGAAACGGATACCGGTCACCGAGGAGTTCATCCAAGTCTGGTATGGCCGCCTCTTAGGGATTCCGCTACCCGTTTGGACGGTAGCGATTCTGGCCGTTCTTGCCCACTTACTCCTGAGTAATACGGTAATGGGGAAGCGGCTTTACGCAGTTGGTCATGGACTTCAGACTTCCCTGGTATCTGGAGTTCCCATCGGAAGGACCATCGTTTTCGCTTACATGGCTAGCGGTCTGTGCGCTTCGATCGCTGCGGTGTTCTATACGGCGCGACTTCATACCGGTTCGCCGGAACTAGTCGAGAACGAAGTCCTCCTGGACTGTATTGGCGCTGCGGTAATAGGTGGGACCAGTCTATTCGGGGGCAAAGGGAAGGTTATCGGGATTGTGATGGGCGTTGTGTTTATCGCCCTTGTTGGGAACTGCCTTAATATGTTGGGTTTGCGGTATTGGCACGTCATTATGGTCAAGGGTGGTGTGATTTTGTTAGCCGCAGTTCTCGACACATTCCAGACCCGGTGGTCAGGAGCAGAGTAGCAGACGATGACTCAGCCAGTCTTGGAATTTGGACATATCGATAAATCATTCTTCGGGGCAAAGGTCCTGAAGAACATTTCCTTTGTCGTACCGTCGGGCACGATCGTGGGCCTTGTTGGTGAGAATGGAGCGGGAAAATCGACCCTGATGAACATACTGAGCGGGATTCTCCCTGCGGATGCCGGCTGGATGAAACTGAATGGTATCTCCTTCGCACCCCACCGCCCCAGTGAGTCGGCCCTGGCGGGGATCGCCCATGTGCATCAGGAACTTAACCTGTTCCCGAATCTGAGCGCTGCCGAAAATCTTTTCATAGCGGACTTCCCGAAGCAGCGCCCTGAATCGTTGAGTTTAATAGACAGAGGAAGTCTGCAAAGCAGAGCTACTGAGCTACTTAAGCAGGTAAATCTTGATGTTGACCCGGGAACGCTGGTGGAGAAACTCTCGCCAGGGCAAAAGCAGTTGCTCGAGATCGCGAAAGCCTTAAAGGGAGATCCCCTGGTCGTGGCTTTTGACGAACCTACAACATCCTTGACACAGCCTGAAGCGGATCAGCTCTTCATTATCATTCGTCAGTTAAAAGAGCAGGGAATCGGCGTGATCTACATCTCGCACAACCTCGGCGACGTGATGAGGCTCTGTGACCAGGTAGTCGTGCTTCGGGATGGGGAAATCCAGGGAGCAGGCGACAGTGAGAACTTCACGATACCGGATCTCATTCAGTTGATGGTCGGTCGTGAACTTGAAACTCTGTTTCCGGAACGCCGGAACGCTCCCCAGGATGAAGCAGTGATACAAATGCACAGCCTCTCTCAGCCCGGAGTTGTCCATGACGTTACCTTCACGCTTCGACGAGGCGAAATCCTCGGGATCTCAGGCCTGATGGGTTCGGGCAGGACAGAACTGGCACGAATCCTGTTCGGTCTTGATTCTTACAATCAGGGACAGATCCTGGTTGAAGGAGAAGTGGTTTCGGCCCTGGCCCCCCGCAAGTGTGTTGATCTCGGAATGGCATTTCTAACTGAGGATCGAAAACTGGAGGGGCTCCTGCCCTCTGCCGGCATAGTAGAGAACATGACCCTGGTTGGTCTGGAGAGATTTGGCTCGCGGTTTCTTGGAGTGTTGAAGAGAGCGACTCTGAAAGATAAGGTCGAAGAAGTCGTCCGCGAGCTCTCGGTTGACTACAGGAATATTGAACTCCAGTCAGTGCAAACCTTAAGCGGGGGAAACCAGCAGAAAGTGGTACTTGGAAAATGGCTGTTGGGCGGATCACGAATTCTTTTGCTCGACGAACCCACCCGAGGTGTTGACGTGGGCGCTCGATATGAGATCTATGAGAAACTCGTCGAGTTGGCCGACGAGGGAGTCTCGATGATCGTGATTTCCTCAGACTTGGAAGAACTGGTCGGTCTCTGTGACCGCATTCTTGTCATGTCGAGAGGTGAAATCCGTGCCTCTGTCGATCGACAAGACTTTGACCGCAAAGAGATGCTTCAGGCGGCCTTTGGCGAGGAGCGGCTGACATGAGGCTCTCTGGATGGAATGTATCTAATTTGGGTTTGACATACGCCCCGGTGCTCCTTTACGCCGGGGTCATTGGGACCTTCGGAATCCTCTCCCCAAGCTTCCTGAGCACCGAGAATTTCCTCAACATCTTCGTCCAATGTTCGGCTGTTGCCATTGTAGCTATCGGCATGACCTTCGTACTCCTCACTGCTGGAATCGATCTCTCCGTCGGTTCGATTATGTTTCTCTGCAGTGCAATTGCCGGCACATCAGTACTGCACGGAGAGTTTCCGGTCGCGCTCGCACTTCTCTTCATGGTGATAGGGGGACTGTTCTGCGGCGCCGTGAATGGGTATTTTGTCGCACGGAAGGGGATGGCTCCGTTTATCGTCACTCTGTCGATGCTGTTCGTGGCCCGTGGCTCAGGGCTCTGGATCACTCAAACCAGGTCGATGAACCTCCCGGACACTTTTCGGCAGCTCGCGACTACGCGATTGTTGGGGATTCCTGTGCCTGTCCTCGTTTTGGCCGTCGTCGTGATCACGGCCCACCTCATCCTGACTCGCACGGTCTTTGGGAGGCAATTGTATGCAGTTGGGAACAACCCCCATGCTGCCGAGCGAGCCGGCATCGACGTACCCAACACTTTGATGGCGGTCTATATCATTTCCGGGGCCTGCGCCTCGATCGGAGGAATGATCACATTGGCACAATTGGCGGCCGTCTCGCCAAACCTGGGGCAGGGGCGTGAACTCGATGTCATCGCAGCGGCTGTGCTCGGAGGAGCCAGCTTGTTTGGTGGGCGCGGGACAGCATTTGGGGCAGTGCTAGGCGCAGTGTTGGTAGAAACGGTTCGAAATGGAATGAACGTGATCGACGCGGACCCCTATGTATACCCCGTCATTATCGGGCTTATCATCTTCGCCGCAGTTCTGCTAGACAGTACTCGTCATCGTCAGCTGGCTAAGTTGAGAAGACGAAAAATCCGAACAGAGACTTCTTGATACCTGATTTCAGATAACCGGGATGAATGATCAATCAACAGTAGCTTCACAACAGATGAGCCGGCATTCATTGAGGGCAGGCCCACTTGAGATGCAGCTCGATCCTGCCAGTGGGTTCCTTCGCTACATCCGACTTTATGATCGCGAAGTGCTGAGGGGTATCTATGTCGCTGTTCGTGATAGGGACTGGGGAACCGTTCAACCCCGGATCACAGGATTCTCCCTAAACCAAGAAGAGAGCGCTTTTCAGCTTAGGTTTGAGGCACGTTGCGCGAGCGATCAGGTTGATTTTTTCTGGGAGGGAACCATTGAAGGGTTATCCAATGGGACCCTGGTCTATACGATGGAAGGCAGGGCTCTAAAGGATTTCATGCGAAACCGCATCGGCTTCTGCGTCCTGCATCCCATTCACGAGTGCGCCGGCAAGGAGTGTTTGATCGAGCGGTCAGACGGTGCCATTGAGAACTTGCGATTTCCACAGTTCATCTCTCCGCACCAGCCATTCAAGGATATCCGTGCAATGAGTCACGAGGTGGTCGAGGGTGTTTTGGCAACAGTATCTTTCGCCGGGGACACGTTTGAAACCGAGGACCAACGCAACTGGTCAGATGCATCGTACAAGACCTACTCCACTCCTCTGGCCCTACCGTTTCCCGTGCAGGTCTCGAGGGGCGAGTTCGTACGCCAGAAGGCCACTCTGAGCTTCGAAGGTTTGGATAACGTGGGACAGAACGTCCAGGTCGGCGGTGATTCGAGGCGCGCTGTCCGGGCACGATGGGGAGTTAAATGCAAGCTTCCGCGCATCGGACTTTGTGTCGCCGGCCACGGCCGCAGGCTGAGGACCAGGGAAATCGAGCTCCTTCGACGGTTGCACCTTGATCATCTCCGCTTCGATCTCGATCCAGCGTCCAGTGATTGGAAACAGGCCTTCCAACAGGCGGCCGGGGAAGCCGGGGCACTTCGAACTTCACTGCATATTGCACTTCACCTGGGGGAGATGGCTGAGGCGGAACTCGCCGAAGTCCGCCGTCTGGCCAGCGAGATCGACGCTTCGATTTCTATGTGGTTAATCTTTAGAAAGGGAGAGCCTGTCACTCAGGAAGTTTGGATCGGGATGGCTAGGAAGCAGCTCCTGACTGTAGCTCCGGGAGCACGTTTTTCAGCAGGCACCAACGCCTATTTTGTGGAACTCAATCGTGGATTCGTCCCTGTCGAAAGCGCTGACATTGTCAGCTTCTCTGTGAATCCCCAGGTTCACGCTTTCGACGATGCTTCGATGGTTGAGACTCTCGAGACACAAACCCAGATGGTTCTCAGTTGCCGGAGACTGGCTCGCGGGTTGCCAATTGCGGTTTCTCCCATTACGTTGAAACCTCGCTTCAACCCGGATGCGACTTCCCCGGAAGAATCGGTTCAGTCGGGACATTCACCTCTGCAAGCCGACCCCAGACAGCGTTCCCTGTTTTCGGCGGGGTGGCTGCTGGGTAGTGTCTGCAGACTTTCCGTTCCAGGAACCTACAGCGCCACCTATTTTGAAACAACGGGATGTCTGGGAATCATGGAGACGGAGTCGGGGTTGACTCGATCAGAATGTTCTCCTTCGACCGCGGGAGGTATTTTCCCAAATTACCACGTACTCGCAGATTTGGCTGACTTCCAGGATCAGGAAATCAGAGTGCTGGAATCCGAGAACCCTCTTTCTGCCTGTGGACTGGTGAACGAGGAATCTCCCCGTCAATGCTTACTCGCCAATCTGACCCCTTATCCCCTGCAACTCGAGTTGGATCAGAGTCTCGGCCATCTCAGAGTCCGCAAGCTGGATGCATCCTCCCTCGCCGAGGCAGAACACAACGCGGACCAGTTCAGATCGAATCCCGGCGAGATTCTTACCGAAGGAAGGAGATTTGATCTTCCTCCCCATGCCTACATCCGTGCCCAAGAAAAGCTGTGAGGAATGTGCATCATGAAGGAATTGCGTTTTGCCATCATTGGAACAGGGTTTTGGTCAACTTTCCAGCTTTCAGGTTGGAATCAGGTCGGTGGAGCAAGATGCGTCGCGGCCTACAACCGTACACAGGAGAAGGCGGAGAGACTCGCGCACGATTTTGGGATTCCTGCGGTCTATGCTGACCCCGAGACCATGCTGGAGAAGGAGAGTCTCGACTTTGTCGACATCATCACGGACGTGGATACTCACTCGCCGTTTGTTCATCTGGCGGCCGAAAAAGGACTACCGGTAGTGTGCCAGAAGCCTCTAGCTCCTTCACTTGAAATCGCCGAGAAGATGGTCAGAATCTGTCGGGAAAAGGGCGTTCCGCTCCTCGTTAACGAGAATTTTCGTTGGCAGACCCCAATCCGGCAGTTTCATAGGGTGCTTAGGTCGGGAGTCCTGGGCCGGGTTTTCCGGGGAAAAGTTCAGTATGCGAACAGCTTTCCGGTGTTTGACAATCAGCCGTTCTTGAAAGAACTCGACCAGTTCATCCTGGCTGACATTGGAACTCACATCCTGGACGTGGCGCGTTTTCTATTTGGTGAGGCAAAGACGCTTTATTGCCGAATAGACCGCGTTGATCCTGAGATTAGGGGAGAGGACGTTGCCACTGTCGTACTGGGCATGGAGAACGCGGCAACGGTTATCTGCGATATGAGTTATGCCACTCGGATGGAGAAGGAACGATTCCCCGAGACATTCGTCTTCGCGGAAGGAGAAAAGGGTAGTGCAGAACTGGGCCCGGATTACTGGATCAGGGTGACAACAGAGGAGGGGACCCACGCGAAGCGTTACCCTCCACCCAGATACAATTGGGCGGACCCCGCTTACGACGTCGTCCACGCGAGCATCGTTCCATGCCAGGAGAACCTCATGACCGCTCTCCGCGGCATAGGCTCGGCTGAAACCACTGCCGAGGACAATCTGAAAACCTTGCGCCTGGCTTATGGTGCGTACGAATCTGCTGCACTCAACCAGGTGATCAACCTGCAAGAGCCAGGAGTCTGAAATGCGACTTGGTTTAGGTTCATACGCCTGCACGTGGGCCTTGGGAGTTCCGGGATATCCGAGCAAGAACAAGATGAATCTTCTTGAATTCCTGGAGCTGGCAGCTGAATTGGAACTCGACTTGGTTCAAATCGCAGACAATGTTCCCCTTGACGAGCTGCCGGAGAGCGAGTTGGAGCAACTCAGGAAGAATGCTGTGGCCCTGGGCATCGATATGGAAATCGGCACGCGGGGCATCAGCAATGACCACCTGAAACGGTATCTGGATCTAGCCATGTACCTGGATTCTCAGCTCGTCAGAGTCGTCATTGACACGGCTGGAAGTCAGCCGGAACCTGATCAGGTCGTTACCACGCTTCGAGGAATCCTGACTCAATACGAAGACTCTTCGGTAATGCTCGCGATAGAGAACCACGATCGTTTCTCGGTGCATACGCTGGCCGCAATTGTCGAGCGAATCGATAGTCCGAGCCTCGGAATCTGCCTGGACACAGCCAACTCGTTTGGCGCTCTGGAGGGTCCCGGTGTCGTCATCGATGTCCTGGGACCGTTGACTGTCAATCTTCACGTCAAAGATTTCTCGATTTCGCGACTGGACCACATGATGGGATTTGTGGTCGAAGGGAAAGCTGCAGGAGAAGGGAGATTAGACATTCCCTGGATACTGAACCGTCTGGCCGAGCAGGAGCACGATCCGAATGCCATCCTGGAGCTGTGGCCCCCGTTTCAGTCCACTGTAGAGGAGACAATTGAACTGGAGAGGCGTTGGCTCTTTAGAAGTACGGTATATATGAAAGAAGTCCTCGCAAATCAATAGTAGAGATAGGAGTGAACCATGATCACAGTCGCAGTTTTTGGAGCAGCCGGGAGCATGGGGACCCGGGCAATCAATCGTCTCAGCAAACCAGCACAGGGGTACAGGATCCTTCCGGTCGAAGGTAACGAAGAGGGCTTCAGAAAGCTCCGCGAACGAGGGCTCGAACCCTGTGACCTCAAACGGGCAGCAGAGCAAGCCGACGTAGCAGTCCTTGCGGTACCCGACGTCGTCATTGAAAAGGTAGCTGCAGCCCTTGTTCCATACCTTAAAAGTGGGGCAATGATGATTTGCCTTGACCCGGCTGCACCATACGCGGGAAAACTCCCGGTCAGGGAAGATGTCAGCTACTTTGTAACGCACCCCGCACACCCCCCGGTCTTCAATGATGAGACGGATCCAGCGGCCAGGCGTGATTTTTTCGGCAGTGGGTTGGCGAAACAAGCCATCGTCTCGGCGTTGATGCAGGGGCCGGAATCGGATTATGAAAAGGGGGAGAAGATTGCCATCCAGATGTTTGGACCGGTCCTTCGATCACACAGAGTGACCGTCGAACAGATGGCTTTGCTGGAACCGGCGCTATCTGAAACGGTGGCAGCTACCTGTCTCTCGGTTATCCGCGAAGCCCTGGATGAAACGGTAAGACGCGGTGTTCCGGAAACGGCAGCTCGTGATTTTCTCATGGGACATATCAACATCGAGCTGGCTATTCTCTTCAACGAAATAGACTGGGACTTCTCAGAAGGTGCGAAGAAAGCAATTGCGGATGCCAAGAAGTCAATCTTTCAGCCGGACTGGAAGAAGGTTTTTGAGGAGGACCAACTTCGGGAAAGTACCCGGAGGATTACTGGATCGGCTTGAGCCGCAACGGCTAAGCTCGAAGGCAAACCACTAAGATACCAAGGTCACAAAGAAGACGGGAGGCATGCCTTTGATCCTTGGTGCACTTGGTGGTGAGCTGGAGAGAAAAGCGGGTTAGAGTTTCTGAAAGGAATAAGGTCGGTTACAATAGCGATCCAGAGAGTTGAGTGACCGATTGTCCGGATTTCACTCAGCTGACTTCCCTGCCGAGGTGACCTATGGATGTGACCGTCAGGTTGAATGTCAACGGGGTGGACAAAACCATAACTGCGGATCCTGAGCGAAGACTCCTTGATGTGCTTCGTGAAGAGTTTCGTTTGACCGGAACCAAGTACGGCTGCGGTGAAGGCCAATGTGGCGCGTGCCTCGTTCTAGTCAACGGAGAGCCTTTGCGGTCGTGCCTCTCTCCGATAACCGTTGCTGACGGAAAGTCGATCATGACGATCGAGGGCTTGGCCCGCGGAGATTCCCTGCATGCTGTTCAAGAAGCGTTCCTGGAAGAAGAGGCGATGCAATGCGGGTACTGCACAAGTGGGATGATCCTCTCGGCAGTAGCACTGCTCCGAGAGAACCCAAACCCCACAGACGAAGAAATCGCAGCAGGGATGAACGGCCATATTTGCCGCTGTAATGGTTACGTCAAAGTCATGAACGCAATACGGCACGCCGCCAACACGCTGCGGAGTGAAAGCCATGGATAAAGGAAAGCATCAGACAGGGCGTTTCAGTACGTCTCCGCCTCACACTGTTACGTTACCTGCATTCACCCTCCCGCGAAGGACGTTTCTGCAAGTTCTTGGTTCCGGGATCCTGATCACCGTGACTGACCCAT
>JAUWTT010000407.1 GCA_030614585.1 Acidobacteriota bacterium | reverse complement strand
TTTTATGCCGAGGAGATCCTTTGGATGGACGAGGACCAGAGCCGAGTGCGGGATTTTCTCGACCTGTTTCATCATCGGCTACTTTCCCTCTTCTATCGCTGCTGGTCAAAGTATCGCTATCACGTTCAGTTTGAGTACGGAGAAAGGGATCAGCTGACACCTTGCATCTTTGCACTGATCGGTCTGGGTACGCCACTTCTCAAGCAGGAAACAGGCCTGCCGGAACCACTCCGCTTGCTCCATTTTGCTGGTTTGGTTAATCAGCAGCCCCACTCTGCTTCTGCTTTGGAAGGTACCCTCAGTGACTACTTTGACGACCTGCCCGTGGAGGTTGAGCAGTGTACAGGTCGATGGGTTTCGATCAAGCGGGGACAGCTGGCTTCACTGGGAATGAGGAACTGCCGGTTGAGCGTCGATTGCTCCATCGGACTCCGTGTTTTTGCTCGCAGGGGAAACTTCCGAATCTGGGTTGGACCGCTGACCTATCAACAGTTCCTTTTGTTTCTCCCGGACCAGAGAAAGCACGAGACGCTGCGCCGCATCGTGAAACTGCTCGTGAACGATCGCCTTGAATTCGACACTGCATTTCGCGTGCTACAACCGCCCCGACTTCAGCTGTTGTCGAAGGGGCTGGAGAGCTCAATGGCCAGACTTGGATGGACCACCTGGCTTTTCTCTGAGCCTCCCGGGAAAGATCGGGAAGAAACGGTGGTCTTTAGTCGGGCTGCCTTCGAGGGTGCCCGAAAGGAAGTTAGGAGGTCTGCGTGATTGGCGTTGATGTGAAGTCATTGCTGGGACGCTTGAACCACTTCTGCAAGCGTTCCCTTGAGGCGGCTGCGGGACAGTGCGTTTCACGCTCTCATTATGAAGTTGGTTCCGAGCATTTGCTGCTGCAACTCTTGGATGATCCGAAGGCAGATGCCTCAATGGCTCTGAAGTACTTCGAAATCGATCCATCGCGGCTCCAGAAATCACTGCAGAGGACTCTTGAGGGGTTCCGTTCGGGAAACCCTGGAAGGCCCGTGTTCTCGCCCCAGCTCCTGGAATGGATGCAGGATGCCTGGCTCGTCGGGTCCGTCGATCTGGGCCTGTCCGAAATCCGTTCCGGCGCTCTCCTGACCGCGCTGGTGGGGAACCTAGCCCGCTATTCGGTGGATGGCAGCCTGGAGATGCTTGAGGATATTCGGATCGATGAACTGAAACGCGAGTTCTTCGAGATAACGGCCGGCTCATCCGAAGAGACTGCAGCCGGCAGGCCGAAAGCAAGTGCGGCCGGTCGGGCCGAAGCTGGAGAGGACACGGCGCTGGCCAAGTTCACAATTGATTTCACGGCTCGTGCCCGCGACGGGGAAATCGACCCGGTTTTCGGCCGGGATCGGGAAATCCGCCAGATGATCGACATCCTGGCCAGGCGGCGAAAGAACAATCCAATCGTGGTCGGGGAGGCCGGAGTCGGGAAGACTGCGGTTGTCGAAGGATTGGCGTTGCGGATCGTGCAGGATGACGTGCCGGGAATACTCAAGGGTGTGAGGCTGCTGAGCCTGGACCTCGGCCTTCTACAAGCCGGGGCTGGGGTCAGAGGTGAATTTGAAAACCGTCTCAAGTCGGTTATCAGTGAGGTGAAGGCTTCTCCAGCACCGATCATTCTGTTTATCGATGAGGCACATACCCTGATTGGTGCCGGAGGAGTTGCGGGTGGAGGCGATGCTGCCAATCTACTCAAGCCGGCCCTGGCGCGAGGTGAACTCCGTACGGTTGCGGCTACTACCTGGTCCGAATACAAGAAGTACTTCGAGAAGGATGCGGCCCTGGCTAGACGATTTCAACCCGTCGCCCTTGAAGAACCGTCCGAAGAGGACGCAACAGTGATTCTCAGGGGCTTGCGTGAGAAATACGAGGAATCGCATCAAGTTCACATCCGGGATGACGGAATCGTCGCTGCTGCGCGCATGTCAAGCCGCTACATTTCCGGACGACAACTTCCTGACAAGGCTGTAGACCTGCTCGATACTGCAGCCGCACGGGTCAAGATCGGACTCAGCAGTCGGCCTGGTGTGTTGGAAGACAGGCTGGAACGTGCCCGAATCCTGGAGCGAGAGCTTGGGGCCTTAGAACGAGACGGGCAAGCTGGGGTCCAGGTAGATAAGGAACGGATACAACAGCTGAAGAAAGAGATCGCTGGCGAAAAGAAAGCTTTTGGACAGCTCGAGAAAAACTGGAAGCGGGAAAATAAGGCAGCCGCTAGGATTATCGAGCTTCGGAGCCAGAGCCGTGAAGTGAAGCCCGGGGCCGAGACGGCGAGTTTAAAGAAGAAGCTTCGACAGGCGGAAAAACAGCTGGAAAAGGCACAAGATGGTGAGCCGTTGATCAGCCTGGATGTGAATCCCGACGTCATTGCCAGGGTCGTCGCAGACTGGACCGGAATCCCGGTCGGCAACATGATCAAGGACGAGGCAAGCTTGATCCTCGAACTCGATGAGCGCCTCGGGTCCCGTATCAAGGGTCAGGATCATGCTCTCGAGATGCTTGCGAGAGGAATCAGAGCCGCCAAGGCGGGTCTCTCCGACCCCTCCACTCCCATTGGTGTATTCCTGTTTGTGGGTCCAAGTGGGGTTGGCAAGACTGAAACAGCGCTGAGCCTGGCGGAGAACCTCTTTGGTGGTGAGCGCTTCATGGTCACCATCAACATGTCCGAGTTCCAGGAGAAGCATACGGTCTCAAGATTAATCGGGTCGCCGCCTGGCTACGTCGGTTTCGGAGAGGGCGGGGTACTGACCGAAGCCGTACGACAGCGCCCTTACTCCGTGGTTTTGATGGACGAAGTTGAAAAGGCCGATCCTGAGGTCATGAACCTCTTCTATCAGACCTTTGACAAGGGAACGCTGGCCGACGGTGAGGGCCGGGTGATCGACTTCAAAAACACCGTCATTATCATGACCAGCAACCTTGCTTCTGAACTGATTACATCGGTTGCTCTGGATCAACCGCGGCCGGCAATCGAGGAATTGACAGCGACAATCCGGCCAGTACTCAGCCAGCACTTCAGACCGGCCTTACTGGCCAGAATGACGATCGTACCGTTCTATCCCATCGACCGGGAATCGATGAAAGAGATTGTCAATTTGAAGCTGGGACACCTGGGGCGGCGGTTGATGGATCACCACGAGATCACGCTGGACTACCAAGATGATGTTGTCGATCAAATCGCCCAGCGGTGTACCGAGGTGGAGACCGGTGCTCGCAATATAGACCACATAATGCAGGGGAGCCTCCTTCCCAGGATCTCGACTGAGATTCTCCAGAAGATGGCAGAAGGAGAATTGCCTTCGAGGCTGGAGATCGGAATCAGCGGCGAAGGTGACTTTGAACTCCAGTTCTCATAGGAGTTTCTGGAACTGAAAGGATGTAGCCCAGTTCCTGTGGATGCCGCCGATCGGACTCCGCAGACATAGGGGCGAGAATCGACCGATGAAGACTATTGATCGAAGTTCTATAGATCAGGATATCGGCGATCTGGGCAGATCTGAGGGATGGCCGCTGCAGTTGGTGGTCTTCGGGGGTTTTCGGCCCCAGGATGATAGCGGGCGAAGGTCATCGCAAGAACCACAGGCTTACGCAGTCGACAAAGAGTCTTTCGATGAGGTCCTATCGAAGGTTGCAGGCGATCTATCGCTCAGGATTCCGGATTCCGACGCCGGCCTTTCCGGCAAAGAATGGGTTCACCTGCCTTTAATGGGAATTCGATCCTTCCGCCCGGAAGCCGTGGTAGAGGCGGTGCCGGAGCTTCGAGAGTTGCTCGAAGCCAGGAAGCTCGTGAGCCAACACGCCGAAGGCAAGCTCTCGTTTGAGGAATTCCAGCCGCTGGTGAGCCGCCTCGGAGGAGGAGAGTGGATTCTCGAACGGCTCGAAGCGAAGGGGCTGGCACCGGCGCGAAAACCGAGGGGTGCTCAGCCCGCCCGAGAAGGCCCGAAAGGGGGAACGGGAGTCCCCGGGGCAGAACCGGATGATCTCCTCGATTCAATTCTCGGAATCGTCGATCTCCCCGGTGCGGGCCAGTCAGAACCTGCCGCGTCTCCGGCAAAAGTGGACGTGGAGAGCTTGATTTCAGAGATTCGGGACACTGAGACCTCCTGTGTGAAAGTTAAGCCGAGCGTGACTCGGGGGATCATCAGTGAGCTGGATGAGAGACTGAGTGCAGGAGTGGAACTGGTCCTCCATCATCCCGAGTTTCGCCGTCTCGAAGCACTCTGGAGAGGACTCAAGTTCCTGGTGGAGCGGACCGATTTCCGGGAGCCGATTCGTATCGAAATTCGATGTAATCCCAAAGAAGATCTCCTGGAATCCTTGGCGCTCTTTGGCGATGATGTCGAATCCAGGGGAGGACTTGAGTCGGATGCGGTCATCCTGGCCGTCTACGAGTTCGATAGGTCTTCTCGGGACATGGAGATCCTGCGGCGACTTTCCGAGGTGGCCGAGGCTCTCCAAGTGCCGGCGATCTCGTCGGTTGGACTGGATTTGTTTGGCTTCGAAGCGGCGAATGACTTCGAGAGATTATCCCACCTGGGCGCGATTTTCGATCAGA
>JAUWTT010000505.1 GCA_030614585.1 Acidobacteriota bacterium | reverse complement strand
TACTCGTTGGAACCCCCTTCGACCTCGCGCGTCTGGTCGACTGCAACAAACCGCTGGTTCGTGTCGGGTACGAGTTGGATGAGACAAGCAGCGAGGCTCTGGCGGCAATCCTGGACAAATTTCTGGACGAAGTGTGAAACAGGTGCCGGATGCCGGTAAAATGCTGATTCTTTGGGGTGACGTTTTCTTGGTGTACTTGGTGTCTTAGTGGTGAATCCCACCGATCACCGATGACTGATCACCGATGACCGAACCCCCAGTTCACCGCAGGGCACCCTCAGCACGAACAACAAATTTCTTTGTCGTCAATTCCTTGACCCCCATTGGGCCAAAGGCATGCAGTTTGTCCGTGCTGATCCCAATCTCTGCGCCGAGCCCATACAAGGCTCCATCCGCAAGACGCGTGCTGGCATTGACCATCACTGAAGACGAATCCACCTCACGAGTAAAACGCCGAGCCGCGGAGTAGCTCTGCGTTACGATCGCATCAGTGTGGTTCGATCCGTAGGTTTCGATGTGGTCAATTGCCGCTTCAATCCCAGAAACAACACGTATGTTACATATGAGACCGAGGTACTCTGTACTAAAGTCTTCGGCTGTAGCCTCGGAATCCACCGCGATCAGGCCGGCAGTCTTGGAACAGCCATAAATCTTCACCCCAAAACGCGAGAACTCACTGGCAATCTTGGGCAAGAATCCAGAAGCTATGCTCTCATCTACCAGCAGCGTCTCCATGGAATTACATGTTGAAGGCCGCTGGACTTTTGCATTGACTGCGATGGCCAGAGCCATTTCAATATCTGCGTCGGAGTGGATGTAAACGTGACAGATACCCTCGAAATGCTTAATCACCGGGATCGTTGATTCTTCAACAACCCTTCTTATCAGACCTTTTCCTCCTCGCGGGATAATCACGTCAACCAGATCATTCTGTTTCAGAAGGGCTCCCACGGCTTCCCGCTCGGTTGTCTCAATCATCTGCACGGCGTTGTGATCAACGCCAGAAGCCTCCAGAGCGTCCCTGATCAATGACACAATCGCCAGATTCGACGATATGGCCTCACTCCCCCCTCGAAGAATAGTCGCATTCCCGGCCTTGAAACTCAGAGCAGAAGCATCGGCTGTGACATTGGGTCGGGACTCATAGACAATCCCGATGACCCCCAGTGGAATGCGAACTCGACCCACCTCGAAGCCCCCGGGCCGGTTCCACTGGGAGACCACCTCACCCACCGGATCAGACATCCCGGCGATCTCTTCTATTCCGGCCACCATCTGATCGATCCGAGCATCGGTCAGTTCGAGCCTGTCCATCAGAGCATCTCCCCGTCCCTTAGCCCGTCCAGCCTTCAGATCCTTCTGATTCGCTTCCTTGAGATCATCTCTTCGACTTCTGATGCTCTCTGCCACGCGAATCAGAGCGGCAACTTTAGTTTCGGACTCAAGTCTGGCAACTCGCCTAGCTGCAACCCTGGCTCGTTCACAGATCCGTCTAACCTGCTCAGTAGCCAAACCATCGCCATTCCAGCTCATATCAGCTTCCTTCGTGAAAAAGCACCATGTCGTCCCGGTGTATCACTTCGTAACTCTGGCGTTCTCCCAGAATTTGAGCGATTTCACTGGTCTTCATGCCCTTAACAGAATTCAGTTCCCCTGAGGAGTACCGCACAAGCCCCCTGGCGATCTCAACCGTTGAACAGCACACACTCACCAGATCTCCTGCTTCGAACTCCTGGTCAACCTTCACAACCCCTGAAGGCAGCAAGCTTTTCCCACCCAGGAGCAGTGCCTCCTCAGCACCCCCATCTATCTGGACCTTGCCTCCACCCCAACGCTTACCCAAAGCCAACCAACGCTTCCGGGCGGGCATTCGCCGTGTACTAGCCTCGCACCAGGTACCGACATCTTCACCATCCAGCACCTTGTCCAGGATTCCAGGAAGCCGGCCTGGACCGATGAAAGTCAGTATTCCGGTCCGAGTGGCAAGACGGACCGCCTCCAGTTTGCTCCTCATTCCCCCCAAGCCGAAAGTCCCGGTAGAAGGGCTCTCATAACGTACTTGTGGTAATTCCCGGAGATGGTGGACGACTGGGATTCGCTGTGCTTCTCTCTCAGACGGAGGGCGATCGTACAGCCCGTCGACATCGGTTAGCAGAATGAGGAGTTCGGCATCGACCTTCGCAGCGATCAGCGCGGACAGTTGATCGTTATCGCCGAAGGTCAGTTCTTCGATTGCTACCGTATCGTTTTCATTCACGATCGGTAGGACGTTCCATTCCAGAAGGGTCTCGAAAGTGGTGCGTGCGTTCAGATACCTTTTCCGGTTATCCATGCTGTTCCGGGTCAGCAAGACTTGAGCGACCTTCATGCCATGCCGTTTGAAAACACCCTTGTAATGATGCATCAAACGAGACTGGCCAATTGCGGCCAAGGCCTGGCGAGCATTGGTGTCAACAGGGGGTTCGTCGAAACCCATGACATACGCTCCAGCCCCAACCGATCCGGATGAAACAAGGATCACATCGATCCCACGGCGGCGAACCTGCTCAATTTGGACAGCCAACGCGTCCATAAGATCGAGATTGAGCCCCTCCTGGTCGCCGCGCAAGAGGTTCGTCCCAACCTTAACAACAATTCGCCTTAGATCAGCCAGCCCCTGGCTGAGAAAATCAGGGTTACTCACAGAGAATCATGTCCACCAGAAATTCTTGAGAAGCCAGCTTAGCACAAGAGGATCTCTACTTGCTTCCTTGGAGAGCAACAGCCCCTACCCGGCCGGCCTCCAAGTGGAGCCATCGGCCGGCAGGCTCAAGTGGGCATCCAGCCTCTCATCGGAACTTTCCATCTCCTCCCAGGTGACAGTTCTATGCTGGTAAGCCGCCATCCGCCCGAGGATAGCGGTGAGGTTGCTCGTTACGCTTGGCTCGACCGTATCGAAGAGTGGCGCATCGTTCACCACGCTGGAATAGAAATCATTGATGTTGTTGACAGTGCCCGAGGTGTAAATGGGACCCGTTTCTCCCCCCTTCCATTCATGGTCTCCCGTAATTCTCACTGGCCCGCCATAATGGCTGTCCACCGTTCCCTCGGACCCGTACACCCGGATACACAGATCATCGTAGCCCTTAAGATATTGGCCGGAGCTGAAATCTACGAGCACCTCGTACGGATACGAGAAGGTCACAACGAAATGATCCCAACAGTCACCAACATCGGTGCGAACGACCCGTCCTCCAGTTCCGTGGGCTTTCAGGGGGTGGGCATCCAGGTACCAGTTGGCTACGTCGAGTACATGTATGTTCTGTTCGACAATGATGTCTCCTGAGAGGGAAATATCAAAGACCCAATTCAACAAGCGCGCAGTTTGACTGTGACCTGTCGCCTTCACCCTGAGGCGTCCGGCTTGGTAATAGACTTGCCCCAGTACAGGCTTCCCAATGGCTCCGCCTAAGACCCGCTGAGCAGCTTCTCTAAACAGAGGATCATTCCGGGTTTGAAAGTCTACTAACTGACTCAGCCTGCCTTCCGCCTTCTTCGCGGCCTGGAGAATCTTTTTGCAGCTCGGCACATCAACAGCCAGGGGTTTGCATGTATACAGGTGTTTCCCCGCCTCCAGGGTGTCAACGATCTGGTCGGGATGGAAGTAGGGCGGACTCATGACGGCAATCGCGTCAACATCGTCAGAGATCAACTCCTTGTAACCCTCCAGACCAACAAACCTACGCTTCGGGTCAACCGCCAACTTTTCACCGACTCTGTTCACCCGAGTTGCAAAGTAGTCGTGCAGAGCGATGACTTTTGTATTGGTAT
>JAUWTT010000285.1 GCA_030614585.1 Acidobacteriota bacterium | reverse complement strand
TGAACGCCATCGCCGTGTTCCAGTCCCAACAGCAGATCGCCCAACTTGTTGCCCAGGTGCGCGAAAGCGGGCCGTATGAATACCTGCATGAGACGACTTTCAATTTCTATTCGCCTCGGACCTACCACACGCGTTTTGAGTCCCAGGAATAGCCGGTTTTCGTCTCTGTTCAGTTCAGAAGATCTGTACCAGACTCTCACCCAACTCCAAGTCTGACGCAGGAACCCTCCCGAAGGCCTTCTGCCAGACTTCCGGGCGCTCCATGCACGCATAGACCCTGGTCCCCGAGCCAAATTCCTCGATTGACTCCAGCAGTCTCCGGTACATTTCCACTCTGATCGGTTTGACGTATCTAAGCTTGCCGTCTTCAGCCGGGATCAGTTCACCCAAAGGAACAATACTCTTGGGAAATCGTTCTCGGATCAACGCTTTCTGACCCGGGTTCATTCGAAGTCCCCCGAGCGAGATCCAGGCGACATTCTCAGGAGACACAGCCTCGAAAAGACGCTGCACCAGGGCACGATAGTCGGTCCGCCACTCCGGGTAATGAATGATCGGATCGAAGTGAAAGGCAATCGGATAACCCGCGTCGGCACATTTCTCAGCCGCAGCAAGCCTTTCCTCCATCGTGGCAGTTTTGTGTTCTTCGGAATGCTGGATAAACTCCGGATTAACAGACCAGGCAATTACCGTTTTGCCTCGATGATCCAGGTCCAGCAGGTTTTCGATATGATCGGATTTCGTTTTCAGCTCCAGAACTGCGTTTTCCAATCCAGCAAAGAAGTTAACCAGCGGACGGCTGTATGCGGTCAGCGGGTCTAAGGCCAAACTATCGGCCAATTCTCCCGTTCCGACTCGGAAGGATCGCTGGGGACTCCCGGTTATCGCAGTGTTGAGCTCCTCGAACAAGTCGTCAGTATTGGCGTAGACGATCAAGTAGGGAAAGTTCAGGTAGTTCTGTAAGTAGCAGTAACTGCACTCCATATGGCAGTTGCCGGCAAAGTTAATCACGAAGTAATCGCAACAGACATTCTTCGAGTTACCTCGGCTCTGTTGACCCGGACACGCTTTGAGAAACTTCCCTTTGAACCTCGCCAAAACTAATGATTTTTTCGCTCTTGGTACCCCTGGGTTCCATATCCTGGCTTCTTCCAACTTCGCTTCGACCGTGTCAATCTCCTCTACCGAAATCTGAGGGAGTTGCTTCAAAACATTCTCCACAATGGGGCTTTGCCGAATGGAGCGCTCTACGAAGATGTTTTCCGGGATATAGCGTTTCATTTACTGGTTAACGTCGGTCCAGACACCCCAACACGAGGTTACAGCAGATCGAAGATCTCCTTCAATTCGTTACACACTGCAGCTCGACTCAAGTGTTCGGTTACTTGAGCGAATTCCTCCGAGTTTCGGGTGCGAAAACTCACCTTAATCGAGTCGCCTTCAAAGTACTCCGGTATTTCCAGCCGAACACACCCAGGAAGGCTCAGCGCCCCTTTCAACTTGTGAAACCGCTCCTGATGCTCCGAGAGGACCGGGTATCTGAGTCGACCAAGAACTTTTCGGATTCGATCGTAGCGCACTTCAGGCGGGAGCGTCTGATCGCGATCTATCTCTGCCGCCCCACTCTGGTCCCACACCGAATGCAAATCTGCCGATTTTGAAGCCTTCAAGTCGTCCACAAGTTCAAAAAGTTGCCTCTGCTTGTTCCTTCCGAGGCGATACTCGGCAACGGTTCGCACAAAAAGGGAGAATTCATCAAAGCCCCAACTCGAAAGCTTCAAGGCCACCTCGGGGATCACGACGCCCTGCACAATCGCCTGCAGCAGCGGTTCAGGCAACTGGGCGAGTCTGAGGTAATAGTCGAGGCGGTGCCGGCTTCCCTGAATCCCCAGAATCGGGAGAACTTTCTCAATCAGTTCTCCATCGCTTTTCTGATAATCGACCTGCATCTTGTAGATGACCGTAGCTTTTTCCAACTCTCCAAGCCCGCGGGTGGACAGGTTTTCTACGACTGCCTTAAGAAATAGCGTCTTCGGAGGCGCCTGGTCCACACGACACGGGACAGCCTTCAACCCAAGCTGGACGGCAACTGTGAAACGTCTAAACCCTGACACAATCCGATAGGCTCCATCCGACCTCAGGTTCACTCGGAGAGGCACTAAAATGCCCACCTTTTGTATCCAATCCTTCAGTTGGACACCAGACTGAAGGGTTGAGTGGGAAGCTGAGAAAGTGCGGTCTCCTCCATCAATCAGATGCATCGACAGATCCTTAGAGACCAACTGAGATTCACTTGAAACAGATTGACCTAGCATGGCCAAATCATTATATTCACGCAACCTGAGAACCGGAAATTCATCTAGACTATTGAAGTAAGGAGGCAAGGTGCTTACAATGAGTCACTTGCCGGTATCTCCAGCTTCTGGCGGTTTACATATAAATTCCGGACTTTAGTTTGGCAAACCAAAAACGGAGGCCTTTGACCAGAATGACTAGCAACACTCGGCTTTTGCTTCTCGCACTTACGATAGGAATCGTGCTCTGCTTTGGCACATCAACCGTGTTGGCGCAGGATGCCCAGTACACGACGGCCGAATACAATGAATACCAGAAGGCTGTCAAAGAAGGAGCCGATACTCTCATTGCTTTTATTAAGTCTCACCCTGACTCCGCACTGAAGCAATACGCTGTCAGTGAGTATCAGCAACTCCTCAAGGCGCTCCTTGAGAGCGGTAAGCACAGTGAGGCTGCTGAAGCGGGGAAGAAATACCTTGAGGAAGTTGACTCTGAAAGCTTTGAGGTGCTCTATTTGACCACTTGGTCCAGTTTCTATTCACAGCAGTACGAGCAGACGGTGCAGTATGGGGCGAAAACGTTCGCGATGAAGCCCGATGCTCCTCAGCTCGAGTCAATCCTGGCACGTTCCTACCAAAAAACAGGTGACATCGTTAATGCCGTTCCTCTCGCTGAGAAGATTTGCGCCGGCGTTGAGCCCAAGGATTGTTACGATCTACTCCCCATGCTTACTCGGCATTACGCCGAGAAGAAGGACTGGAATAGCGCCGCAAAGTGGGCGGAGCTGACGATCAAGGCTGTCGATACTGTTTCCAAGCCTGCTGCGGTTTCAGACGCGGACTGGAAGACCTTTACAAACGAAGAGAAATCGGTCTGCTATGCGGTTCTCGGCAGGAAGTCTTTCGAGGGAAAGAGCTGGAACAGCACAGAGAAGAATTACGCAACGTCTCGGAAGTTGAATCCCAAGAATCGTGCTCGAACGGCCGAAGGGTACTATTACACTGGCATGTCTCGGTGGAACCGGGAGTTAATCGATGCCGCCATGGATTCTTTTGCCCGGGGTTCACTGTTGACTGGGACTCCTCACTCGGGGGAGTGTCGGAAGAAACTGGAACAGCTTTATAAGGGCACTCATAATGGATCACTCGCCGGTCTCGAGGAGTACCTGGACAGAATATCCTCTTCACGATAGAAACCGTAACTCGCTGAAGGCTCTACTCGTAACGATTGTGTCAGAAGAGTCTTCAGCCACTTTGTCCGAGACAGGTCTTCACTAGTCCGAGGATTACCTAACAGTTCCCCGGATTCAGTGACCTCCCCCATGTTTCGCCTTCTGGCGACGCCCTGACGTGGTAAGGTTTGCTTTTTTGATTCTAACTCGTGATGTCAGGTCGAATTGACTTCTCCTCCCAACTCAACACTCAGCAACTTCGCGCAGTCGAACATGTCGAAGGCCCGGTGTTAATACTCGCTGGAGCGGGCAGCGGAAAAACCAGAACCATTACTTACAAGATTGCCTACCTCATCGATCAACAAAACAGCTTGCCGGAACAGATCCTGGCGGTCACTTTCACGAACAAAGCGGCTACCGAAATGCGGGAGAGAGTGGAGCAACTCCTCCAACACCTTTCTATTCCACCCCTCGTCAGCACGTTTCATTCATTTGGTGTTCGTGTTTTGAGACGCCACGCGAATCGAATCGGCTATAGCTCGAATTTCACTATCTGTGACAAAGACGATCAGAAGCGGCTTCTGAAACAGATTTACGGCGAGCTGGGTTTTAAGGATGAGTACCTGCCGCTTTCAAAAACCCACTCAGTGATCAGTCATGCCAAGAATCAGGGCTGGTCCCCAGACGAGTACCTTAAGAACAGTCGCGATTTCGATAGCGAATCGATCCAGAAAGTCTTCACTCGCTATGGTGATTACCTCAAGAAATCTGATGCGGCAGACTTTGATGATCTGATTCTGTTGACAGTGCAGCTCTTCAAGGAACACGAGGACATCAGAAACCGCTTTTGCGACCGCTACCGGTACATTCTTGTAGATGAGTACCAGGATACCAACGCTCCACAATACGAACTGGTGAAACTCTTAACCTCCCGGCATCAGAACATCAGTGCCGTGGGGGACGAGGACCAAGCGATTTACGGCTTCAGGGGAGCCGACATATCCAACATCCTCCGCTTTGAAAAGGACTTCTCTGGAGCCAAAGTCATCAAACTCGAGCAGAACTACCGGTCCACCCAGAACATACTGGATGCGGCCACTGCGGTCGTCTCCAACAATCTTTCTCGCAAGGAAAAGGTCCTTTGGACTTCTGAGCAGGCCGGAGAACCTATCTCCATCCATGCGGCTAACGATGCCCGCGAGGAGGCTCTGTTCGTAGCTCACAGAGTTCGTCAACACTTGGATTCAGGCGAGTCCGGCATAGCAGTCCTTTACCGAACAAACTTTCAATCTCGACAGTTTGAGGAAGTCCTCCGCATGTTCTCTATCCCTTATCGGCTGGTTGGAGGCGTTAGCTTCTATCACCGAAAAGAAGTGAGAGACTCCCTCGCCTACCTCCGGATCGCACGCAATCCGGAGGACAACGTTTCACTCGAACGAATTCTCAATGAACCTCCCCGCGGAATCGGGCAAGTTACCCGCGATAAGCTTCGCCGTATGGCTAATGAAGAATCGCTTTCACTGTGGGGCGCACTCCAGCATTCTTTGAGAGAGAACCGGTTCCCTGCGAGAGCGCATCTGGCTCTAAAGAAATTCTCAGAGCTGGTGGACGGTTTCCAGTCAGCATTAGACCTGCCTCTCTACCTCGCACTGGAGACCATTCTCGACAAGAGCGGATACTTGGAAGCACTTCGAAATGAAGCCTCAGAATCCAGCGATAACCGTGTGTTGAACATTCAGGAACTGATCACTGTAGCGAGAGATTACTCGGGGGACGAAGGTTCATTACAGAGCTTTCTTGATCAGGCAGCTCTTTACTCGGACCTGGACGAACTCGATTCAGCTACCAACGTAACCTTGATGACGTTACACAATGCAAAAGGGCTCGAATTTCCCGTTGTGTTCCTGGCAGGATGCGAGGAAGGACTCTTCCCGCACAGTCGAGCCATCGCAGAAAACGACCTGGAAGAAGAACGAAGACTTTGCTATGTCGGGCTAACGAGGGCGCAAAAGAAACTTTATCTGAGCTATTGTCACAGGAGACGCTTCTTCGGACGCGAGACCGATGAGCTGAACCAGCCTAGCCGTTTTCTGTCAGAGATTCCTGCCCAGTTGTTGGACAGCTCATGGGGGCAAATTGGCCGGATCGTCCAGCGCCAGTCAAGCCAGCCTACCTTTCTGGACAGTCGGGCTCTGCATTCACCTGCCAAGCCCAAAAAGGCTTACGCCGGCAAGACTTACAACTCGGTTGAGAGTATCAAGGCGGCCCTCGGAACCCGGTCAGGTCGATCTGGATTCGTTAAAGGAGCACTGATCGTCCATGAAAAGTTCGGCAAGGGCAAAATCTTAAAGGTTGAG
>JAUWTT010000129.1 GCA_030614585.1 Acidobacteriota bacterium | reverse complement strand
GTGATCGGTGATCGGTAATCGGTTATCGGTAATCGGTGTCATCATTCAGAAGCTCACCAAGAACACCAAGGTAGTGTAAACTGGGTAATGGGACAATCCTTCGTGCTCGTAATCGGTAATCGGTTAACAGTTTTCGGCTAACGTGGGGGGCAAGAATATTTACCACTAAGTCACAAAAGCACAAGAAGACCCTAGTGATTTAGTGCCTTCGTGGTTAGTCTTCACCGCTTACCGATGACCGATGACCGTTTCCTGGGTGACATTTTCTTGGTGTGCTTGGTGTCTTGGTGGTAAATTTCCCTGTTAGATTTATTTCACGAGAAGCTCGCCAAGTTCGCTCAGGGTCTATTCGATTACGATTACGAGCATCCGCCTTCGCTCTCCGAGCTACGGCGCGACAGGCCGAGCACGAACCAAGATACCAAGCCACAGGTCTCAAGACTCAAGACCCAAGACTCCTATCTTCCAGCGTCGCGAATCTGCAGAAGGATCAGGGCAATAGCAAAAGCCAGAAACCCCATAGCCCCACGCCAGAATACGACGGGTTCATTCCCCAGCCAATGACCGTCAAACAGAAACCGGCCCAGCGTGCCCACAAGAAAAGCCAAACCTGCCAGCACTAGCAGAACCTTGATACAGAGATTCATTCCCAGTTACTCCTTTCAAAACGAACACAGGCGCCTCAAACCCCGGCCGCCCGAAACGCCGAGTTGACGATTTCCTGAGCCTGCTGCAAGACCTCATTCAGGTGCTCGCTGCCACCAAAGCTCTCAGCATAAATCTTGCAGATTTCCTCTGTTCCCGATGGACGGGCCGCGAACCAGCAATTCTCACACACCACCTTCAGCCCCCCGATTGGAGCATTGTTCGCCGGAGCCCGGGTCAACTTCTTCAGAATCGGTTCCCCAGCCAATTCCGTCGCTGTTACCTGCTCTGGTGATAACTCCCTCAGAACATTCTTCTGCGCCCGACTGGCGGGTGCTTCTACTCGTCGATATACAGGCGAGCCAAAATCTTCTTCCAGTTTTTCATACTGCGATTGAGGATCGAGACCCGTTTCGGCCAGGATTTCGGCTGCCAGTAAATCCATAATGAATCCGTCCTTGTCGGTGGTCCACACTTCCCCATTCATTCGGAGGAATGAAGCTCCGGCACTTTCTTCCCCACCGAAGCCATAGGAACCACTGGCCAGTCCCTTCACAAACCATTTAAACCCGACCGGAACCTCAGCAAGTTCCCTTTTCAAGTGACTTGCCACTCTGTCGATCATACTGCTGCTCACCAGTGTCTTGCCCACAGCGGTTCGATTGCCCCACTGCCTGCGATGGTCAAACAGGTACGATATCGCCACCGCGAGATAGTGATTGGGATTCATTAGCCCACCGACCGGGGTGACAATTCCATGCCGGTCATAGTCGGAATCGTTTCCAAAGGCGATGTCAAAGTCATCCTTTAAGGAAATGAGGCTAGCCATGGCATAGGCTGAGGAGCAATCCATACGGATTTTCCCGTCTTTATCCACCGTCATAAAACGGAAAGTGGGATCGATCTCCTGATTGACAACGGTCAAGTCCAACCCATACTCCTCCCGGATCGGCTCCCAGTAGGCCAGACCTGCGCCCCCCATTGGATCAACTCCGATGCTCAGGCCGGACGATCGGATCAATTCCATGTTGACGACGCTGGAGAGGCCTTTCACGTAACTGGAAATGTAGTCGTGGAGATGGGTGGTGCCGGCTTTCAATGCCGCTCGGTACGGAACCCGGCGGACCTCATGATTGCCACCTTCCAGGATTGCGTTTGCTCTCTTTTCGATCCACCCTGTTTCAGATGCATCAGCGGGCCCCCCATGCGGAGGGTTGTACTTGAAGCCTCCATCCTCCGGGGGGTTGTGGCTCGGCGTTATAACAATGCCGTCAGCCAGGCCAGTCTTCCGCTCACGGTTGTAGGAGAGAATCGCATGTGAGATCACTGGAGTCGGAGTATAGCCGCCTTCCGCGTCAACCATAACAGCCACACCGTTTGCCGCCAGGACTTCCAGGGCTGTGGCATGGGCCGGCTCGGACAGAGCGTGAGTATCCTTCCCCATGAAAAGCGGCCCATCAATATTCTTCAGCTTGCGAAAATCACAGATCGCCTGGCTAATTGCGACAATATGAGCCTCGTTGAAGCTGCCTTTGGATGAAGAGCCACGATGTCCGGACGTCCCAAACGAAACACACTGCTCCGGGTTCGCGGAATCAGGACGCACCGTATAGTACTCACTGACTAACTTTGGGATATTCGCCAGAATCGAGTACGGAGCCGGTTTACCAGCTAGTTCATGAACAGTCATTTCATCGATACTCCTTGAAGATGGACTTCAGTGGACAATACTCGAGTGCACTCGGTCTCGAGGTCTCGGGACAACCCCAGCCCCTGGGGAGTAAGCCCCAATTCCCAAGACCCAATTCCCAAGCCCCGCCCTCCGTAGTTCGAAGAGCGAAGGAGGATCCCAATGCTCTGCTCCCCGTTCGTCGTTCGTCATTCGCACTTCGACAAGCCCCTAGTTCCCAGCCCCCAGTTCCCAGCTCCCAGCTCCCAGCTCCTCCAACCGTGGGAGAGACGGTTGAGCTCCCACTCTGGTAACAGAAATGGCGGCAGCGCTATTTGCAAAATCCACCGATTCCTCCAGATCGCGCCCCGAGGCGAGAGCCACGGCCAGAGCTCCGTTGAACGCATCTCCGGCAGCAGTCGTGTCAATTGCCTCGACTGCACGGCCCGGCACCAGACCCGCGCCATTCTCACCCGCATAAAAGGCCCCTTTTTCACCCAGAGTGATTACAACGGTAGTCACGCCCTTCTCCAGCAGTCGCTCAGCAGCCCGAGCGGCGCCCTCTTCATCAGTCGGCAGGATGCCGGTCAGGATCTCAGTTTCGGTCGCATTTGGAGTCAGCACAGTGATTCTCTCAAGAAGATGCTCGTCAAGAACTTGAGCAGGCGCTGGATTCAGGATGACGGTTAGTTCTACCTCGCTGGCTGCTTCAACAGCATATAGAACCGCAGGCATCGGGATCTCAAGCTGAAGCAACATAACCGACGCCTCGGTGATCGCCTTTTTGGCCTGGCCCACATCAGCAGGACCGAGTTGTCCATTCGCGCCCGAGGCCACCGCTATCATATTCTCGCCATCGCCACCGACCATACTCAGGGCAACTCCCGAAGGTTTGGAGGAATCTCGAACAATGTACTCCGTCACCAGTCCGTCAGCAGCAAAGTTTTGAAGTGACTGATCGCCGAGCATATCGGTTCCGATACGAGCAACAAAGGTAACTTCCGCACCCAGACGTGCAGCTGCAACGGCCTGGTTAGCTCCCTTGCCTCCCGCGGCGACAACAAACTCTCCTCCCAAGACCGTCTCCCCTGGCGCGGGAAGCCGGGGCATTTGCACTACCATATCGGTGTTGGAACTCCCTACTACGAGCACCTTTGGTCTCATCAGGCAAACCTCGAAACGATAATTAGTGTCAAACCGGCAAGATACCCGAGAAACATCAAGAGAATCAGTCGATTAGTCCCGGCTGGGGCCTCTGCGAACTCTTTCCAGACGAATACGCCCCAAACTGCGGCTACCATGGTTGCTCCCTGGCCCAGGCCGTACGAAATCGCGAAACCGGCCTGCCCCGAAGCCACTATGCTGAGGACCATTCCAACTCCCCAAATGGCTCCTCCAAGGATTCCGATCCAGTGAAGTTTCGCCTCCCCTTTGAAATACTCCGTGAAGCTGACCGGCGTGCCAACAAATGGCCGCTTCATAATCAATGTGTTGAAGACCAGATTACTCAAGAGCAAACCCACAGAAAAGACAAAGACCGCGGAATAGGGGCTCAGTTTGCCTGGCTCAAGGTCTACGAAATCAAGTGACATCGACTGGGCCACAAAACGATAGAAGAAACCCATCAGAATCCCGCACAGGACCGACAGCACCAATCCCTTTGTACCCGCCCCCTGGCCCTGTCCAGGCAGGCGACGGTAGGCCACCGCATCCAGGAGAATAGCAGCCGCTACGAGTGCGACTCCAGCGAAGAGATAGCCAGGATTGCCGATAGGAGCAGCGAGGTAGTTAACAACGACTCCCAACACCAGGGCCAGGCCGATCCCGACCGGGAAAGCTACAGCCATTCCGGCGATGGCTATGGCTGCAACCAGAAGGATGTTGGCAGCGTTAAAGATGACCCCTCCGAGGAAGGCAGAAGCCACGTTTCCAGCCTGGGCCTGAGCAAGATCCTCAAGAAAGCTGCGGCCTTGCTCGCCGAAACTCCCGAGGGTCAACGCCATCACCAGAGAAAGAATGAATACGCCGATAACGTAATCCCAGTAAAACAGCTCAAAACGCCACTCCTTGCCTGCCAGCTTCTGAGTGTTCGCCCAGGAACCCCAGCAAAGCATGGTTATGAGACAGAAGAACACGGCCCAGGAATAGCTTTCGACGACAAACATCCCTCACCTCCTTGATACCTGAACCGAAAACCGTAATACAGGCATCCGGTTCAAGGGTCATGACTCTGCGACGACCGCAAACAAGTCATCAAGAATGACCCTCTTGAACCGGTTTCATCCCGGTGTTTATAGCACACCGTCCGCTGCAATAACACGGTATCCCGATAGCTTGTCTATCCGGCAAGCGGCGACTAGAATCTCGGTCAAGTGTTCTGCACAGTCGAAACGAAAGTCGAACTATGAGTCTATTTGAGACGATCGCTGTTCTGATTACACTTGCCGCTCTCTTCAGCTACCTTAACTTCCGATACATCAAGCTTCCGAACACGATCGGAATCATGCTGATCGCTCTACTGGGTTCTGCCTTCCTGATTGTCTTGAGCAGTTTCGGCTACCATCTCGATGACTATGCTCAGTCACTGTTGGAAACCATTGACTTTGATGAAACCCTGCTTCACGGGATGCTCGCCTTCCTTCTCTTCGCAGGTGCTCTCCATATCAATTTGAGTGACTTGGCGAGCCAGAAATACGTTATCGGATGGCTGGCGTCAATAGGCGTTGTCGTATCGACGTTCCTGGTAGGCACTTTCACTTGGTTAGTCGTGGGACAGTTCGGGTTCGAGATTTCATACCTGCACTGTCTCCTGTTTGGAGCTCTAATCTCTCCAACCGATCCGATTGCCGTTCTCAGTATTTTGAAGAAAGTCGGAGTTCCCAAGAGTCTTGAGACAAAGATCTGTGGAGAATCTCTCTTCAATGACGGCGTTGGTGTCGTCGTTTTCCTTATCCTGTTTGAACTCTTGAGGGGAGGGCAGGAATTCACAGCTAGCCACGTTGTGGCTCTGTTCCTGACCGAAACCGCAGGAGGTGCAGTCTTTGGATTGGCAATCGGTTATATCGCTTACAAGATGCTGAAAAGTGTTGACAACTATCAGGTTGAGGTGCTGATAACACTGGCCCTCGTGACAGGCGGTTACGCCTTGGCGAACACACTGCATCTCTCAGGTCCAATTGCGATGGTGGTAGCCGGGTTGTTAATCGGCAATCATGGCAGGATGTTCGCAATGTCCGAGACCACGACCCGGAATCTGGATACCTTCTGGGAACTGACCGACGAAATCCTGAACGCAGTTCTCTTCTTACTGATCGGGTTGGAAGTTCTGGTCCTCAAGATCTCGTGGGATTTTCTCCTTGTAGCTATCACGTTAATTCCATTGGTCTTGCTTTCACGATGGATCAGCGTGGCGATACCCATCACGTTGTTCAGGTATTTCAGGGAATTCACGCATGGAGTGATCCGGATTCTGACTTGGGGAGGACTGAGGGGCGGCATCTCCGTAGCTCTTGCACTTGCACTCCCCCCGGGCAAACCTCGCGACCTCTTCCTCACCGCCACCTATGTCATTGTCGTCTTCTCGATCGCAATCCAGGGCTCGACAATCGGGGGAATCGTCAACAGGGTGACTCGACACGGTGACACGGCTTGAGGCTTGGGGCCTTGTCAAAGTGCGAACGACGAAGTGCGAACGACGAACGGCCGGAATGGCTCGAAACTCTTTGCGATCTTTGCGGCTTGGTGTGAGGAGGTTTCGTTTCACGTCAAGCCCAATTCGAAGTGCGAAGTGCGGAGTGCGAAGTGCGAAGTTCGAAGTTCGAAAGTCGAAGACCCCAAGACCCCAACACTCCAATACTCCAACCCCCCAATACTCCAAGCACCCAGCCCCGAGCCCACAACATTTTTCCCCGCAGGTGAGACATATCACGGAGCGACGAATCAAGGAAGATTCATAATATCCCTGTCCATAGCCCGGTTGGTTGGAGAGGGCCCCGAGAAAGGAGCCATGGACAAAGGTGACGACGAAAATGAGAAAGACAGTGCTCATAGTCGAAGACGACGCGGTCCTGAGAACTCGCTGCCGAAAATTCCTGGAATGGGAAGGACTTGAGGTCTTGACCGCAGCAGATGAAAATGCAGCTTTCTACATTCTCGAAGAGAATCGCTTCGATGTCGACCTGGTTCTGGTTGGTGTCACACGCCATAACCACAAGCGCGTGGAGCGTCTCAGGGCGCACCTGCCCAACACCACCTTTCTGCTTCTTTCCAACGAACAGGATCCATCCGGTGAGAGAACCACAGGAGCCATCCAGCGAGAAGTCTTCTATCCGGAATCGCTCGTGCCCAGGGTGAAACGTCTGCTGGCACCCGAGAACGAAGCAGAGTTATGGGGGAGTGCCTGAAAAGGCTGTGCCTGAAAAGGCTCTCCTTTGGAAAAGCCGGGTTCGACCTCCATTGCTGACTCGTAAGTTAACAACAACAGGTTTCCGGCTCCACGTCGAGGCAGTCCCACCGGCCAGTCCGCATTGCTCACCAGTTTCCCCATTTTCAGCGACAGTTCCGGGCCCAAATCGTTGTGGTAACATCTCCAAGGCGAAGGAATGCTTTTCAACATCCAAGGAGAACCCCACACCATTGGTTTCTCTTTCTGTCATTGACTGGTAGAGGCTCAAAGACTCGGCTATCATAGCTCCCGAGGACAATCAGAAGCGCGAGGTTTTAGATGAGCAAAAAAGACACTCCACTGTCCATAGCCAACGTTAGAGCCAATCTGGAGGAAATCCAAAGTAAAGTGGCTGAACTCCAGTCCTCTGTTACCTCCCTTGACAGCATCCTGACCGGGTTTGCTGAAGAGGCCGATCTGGAAGCTCAATCACTGAATCTGAGAGGACTGGCACGTTTCGCCAATCAGCTCAGTTCTCTGGCCACTCAAGACAAGATTCTGCAGGGCATCCTGGAAGAGACCAGAGGTTTTGTGGATCGGGCTGCATTCTTCCTTGAATTCGAATCGGGCTACCGAAGTTGGAAGGGTTTTGGGTTTACGGCCGATACCCTCGAACACCTTCTGATAGAAGACCCGAGCGACCCGATTATAAACGCAGCACAGGACAGAACCCTGATCCAAATTGAAGGGGATCTAGGTAAGAAGGTGAGCTGGCTTGAGGCCGGCAGTGGCATGGCGAGAAACGCAGTCTACATTCCACTGGTGTTCAAGAACACGGTTCCTGTCGTCTTCTACGGCGATGCATCAAGGCCGATAGACGTTGGTACTCTCGAGTTGTTGATGCAACTCTCTGTCCTGGTTCTTCAAAACCATTACCTCACCCATCTTGTTCAGCAGAGTCAAGAGCCGGCCCAATCCAGGTGGCCCGTGCTGGAAACAAGGGGAATGGCTCCCGCGGGCCCGACGGAACCAAGCCCCGAAGTTTCAGTGCCTCCTGCCGTTGCCCCCGAGGCCGAAGAAGTCCCTGCAGAAGAACCCGTCGCTGAAGAAACCCGGCCGGAAGATGACTTTCGTGCGGAAGACCTCTCGGTAGAGGATGCGCCGGTAGAAACGCAGGCCGAAGAAGGGCTGTCACTTGAAGTCCCGCTTGACGAAAGGCCCTCAGTTGAAACAATGCCTGAGGAACAGCCCGCAGAAATCGAAGAAGCGGAATCGGAAGCTCAAGAAGAAGAGATTCCCGAGATAGTTCTTCCTGAATTGGACGAGGTTGAACCGTTGGATTCGGCGCTAGTGGAACCGGGAGAGGGAGAGCCGGCTGCGCCCGATGAATTCGGCACTCCTGAAGAAGAAGGCCCCGACGAGGCCGGAGAACAAGAAGATGCCTCGGAGGAGGAGGAGGAACAAAAGCCGGAAGCTGAGGAAGCAGACGTAGAGGAAGAACCGGAGACTGTCGAACTCACTCAGGAAGAGGAGGAACACGCCCACGCAGAAGCGAGGCGTTTTGCACGCCTGCTCGTAACTGAAATCAAACTGTACAATGAGGATGCTGTTGCCGAGGGGCGAGAATCGAGTGATCTCTACTCAAGACTCCAAGCGGACATCGACCGCAGTCGTGAAATGTATGAGAAGAGAGCTCATCCTCAGATTCAGGAGAAGATAGACTACTTCCACGAACAACTGATCGTACTTCTAGCGCAGGAAGAACCGTCCAGAATGGGCCCCGATTACCCCGGCGCCCAGTTCAACGACAGTGGCGATGACGGCCACCAGTAACGGCATGTTACCCAAAAGGGCACCCCGCCCAAATTCGAAGTTCGAAGCTCGAAATTCGAGACAAATCTCAAACTCGAATATCTAAGCTGTACGCAATAGCACATCTACCGAGACTTCTACTTCTGGAAAAGCGCGCGGGCTAGTGGTTCAGTGGTGCTTTGTCGAACTCGAGGTCCTCTATCCCTTCCGAGTCGAGACGGAATCCAGTGACTTGGCCTGCTGCGTCCCTTCGAAATCGGATCTGACTTCCGTCTTTTCCAAAGCGATCGGAATCCAAAGCTCGAAGGGGCCTCTCAACAGAGTAGTCTATCTTGAGTGCTAACTCCCCATC
>JAUWTT010000213.1 GCA_030614585.1 Acidobacteriota bacterium | reverse complement strand
TGCGTCTTGGCGTGAGGTAAACAAATTTCACGCAAAGCTCGCTAACGTCGGGTTGGGGTTAGTCGCTTACGATTACGAGCACGAACCAAGATACCCAGTCCCCAGTTCCCAGCCCCCAAGACTCAAGACCCAACACTCCAACACTCCAACACCCCAAGACCTCTAAGCATTCCCGTCAGCCCCCCTTTAATAAAATGAACACCGTTCTGAAAACGGAGCCCAGTACATGTCGTTGAATGAGCGTGTCTGCAAGATTCTTGTCGAAGCCGCAGCCAATGAGGTCCAGGGCAGTCCCGGCCAGAAGGGGGATGCTATCGGTCCCGACCTGCCTCTCGTCGGTGAATACTCGCAGCTTGATTCCCTCGGACTTGTCAGCTTGATTTTTGCAGCGGAAACCAAGATCCAGGATGAATTCGGGGTCTCAATAACTCTCGTGGATGATACTGTGATGGACAACCAGGAAAGCAAATTCCAGACACTGGGGGACTTGGTAGAGCACGTCACAGAGCTGCTCAATGCACAAGGGATTGAAGACCAGTAGGCAACGGAAGAAGCTCGAAGCTCGAAATCCGAAGCTCGAAACGGGCACGAAATAAGAAGGTTCGCTAACCTCTAAACGCCCAGTGGTGAAGCTACCAGCGAAGCAGAGCCGTCGCCCAGGCAAGTCCCACACCGAAGCCTGAGATAAGAACCAGATCCCCGGGTGAGACAAGTCCCTGGTCACTCGCATCTTTCAGCGCTATCGGAATCGATGCTGAAACCGTGTTCCCGACCTTAGCTACGTTGTGGAAGTGCTTCTCAGGCTTGACTCCCAGACGCGCCACCAATGAGTCAAGCATAATCTTGCTGGCTTGATGAAACACAAAGAGGTCCACATCATCGATGGTTGACTGGTTCCGTTGGAGCAACTTTTGAATCTGTGAAGGAACGCGAGTATTGACCAGTCCCAGTACCGAGAGACCGTCCATCCAGATATCGTTCTTCGTTCTGATGTTCCCCCTTGAATCCTCCTCAGGGATCGACGTCTCTTCGCTGTGTGGCATTCGACTTCCCCCGGCCGGAATCATGATTCGATCCCAATACTTGCCGGCAGTCGCAGACTCGACATCGATCAGACCCTCTTCGTCCGACATCTCAACCAGGGTCGCTGCAACACCGTCTCCGAACAGGACCGCAATAGAGCGGTCGTCATCCGAGACTCGCTTGCTCAGCGTATCACCTGTAACCACAAGCACGCTGTCTGCCTGGCGCGACTGGATGAAACCATGCGCCAGCGACAATGCGTTCACGAACCCGGAGCACCCCATGGCGACATCGAAGGCAAGGACTCCCTCCTTCATGCCAAGTCGCCCATGGAGCAAACAGGCGTTAGAGGGGAGTGTGTGGTCGGGAGTCTGGGTACAAAATATCAATGCGCCCACATTCTCAAGAGCCTCCGGATCATTCTCGAACACTTTCAGACAAGCCTTCTCTGCCAGATCCAGCGCGGTCTCATCCGGTGCCGAGAAGTACCGCACTTCAACACCCGCACGTTCTGCGACGGCATTCATGTCCCATTCGGGATGTGTCTTCTGGAATTCTTGGTTGGTTACTTCACGCTCGGGGAGTTGATATTCGATCCGCCGAATCCTGGTATTCATAGCATTGATTCCGTCACGATTTCCTGGTTACTTTGCAGACTCACACAATCACAAACCCTGGCCATCGAGCCCGAAGTCTGAAGTACCCTGAGCACACTATTTGCCATACAGCAGGTAGCAGGTCTTACAGGCTTCGGGATAATGGGCATTCTCGAAACCTTCCCGAAACTCGCGAAACGGCGCACTTTTCCAGATCTCCAGAAAAGACTGAACCGTGATATCCCCGAACTCGAGGGATGAGGGTGGATAAAAACGGCCCTCGAAGTAACGACTGACGTGGTGTCCAAAATGACAGCAGGGAGAAACCTTGCCACCATGGGAGAAGTAGACCGAATCGAGCGGCGTTGCCAAACAGTGCCGCCCTTCCAACTGGGAAGTCAGAGGAAATTCAGAGTGCATCATGAAACGGATCCCCGCCTGGCTCGCCTCTTCCTTCAGTCTCGAGATACGATCCTCCAGCTTCTCCAGAATGTGCCCATCCGACAGTTGCGGCTGGTGAACGTATCTCAAAAAACTACTCTTCCAATCCTGCTGGTTGGAAACTACGTTGAGATGCTTCAAATGAAGGGTGTCCGCCCCAACTGAAACCATCCAGGGCACAATCAATTCCAGGTCAATGGCGTTGTCCTCCTGCATGGTGAACGCAATACCGAGATCCACTGATGGTTGGTGAGTACGCCTCAAGGCCGTTAGCGTCCGGAGTTTCTCCGAAACGTTCCCAAATGAGGCCCCAATTCGAATAGGATCATACGTTTCCGGCCTCATCCCATCAACGGAAACCACGAGGCTGTCGAGGCCTGATTCAATCAAGGAGAGGCAATTCTTCTGTGCCAGGGCTGTCCCGTTCGAAGTCATGGTGGTAAAACAGTCCCGCTCCTTTGCCATTCGAATCATCTTGAAAATTCGCTTATTCAGAAGCGGCTCACCCCAGCCCGTGAAATCCACGGTATGCGCGTACTCCATCGCCTCGCAGATACGGGTGTAGGTCTCACTGGACATGTCCAGGTGAGGGTCCTCGCTGGAAAAGCGGGGACACATCGGACACTCGAGATTGCATCGAAAGGTCGGTTCCAGATTGAAGGAAAGAGTATTGGGCTGCATCAGTTACGGCAGGTAGCGAAACGGTCTCCTCTTAGAACCATACGGAGGAGGCGTTTGAGTCCTGACTCTTTCCAGCTTGGTTAAACGCTCGCACCTTGTAGGTAAAGGATCCAGTGATGTACTTGCCGACCGTGTCGCGATAACGAGGTGTGTTAGCTCCAACCATTCCAACAACGCGGAATTCCCCGTTATTATCGGCCCTCAACACCTCAAAGCCCAGCTCGTTATCGGACATGTCGCGCCATTTCAGAGCAGCGATCGCGTTTGCACCCTGATACTCTTTTGTGGCCTCGAGCTGAATCGGTTTCTCGGGAACTTGCTCTTGCGCCAACAGAGTAAACGGGGCTCCTAAGGAAGCAATCAAAACCACGAATAGTACGATCAGCATGCTCGGTCTAAGATTCTTCATAATCCCTATCTAAGATTAACTTCTGGGGGGTTCAGTTGCAAAAAACGCGACCTGACACTCCCGGGTCTGGTGCTCAAAACAACAGCCCAAGCTCGAAACAAACTCGAAATTACAACGTCTAAGGTCTAAACGCCTTGAAGTGACTGTTTCTAAATAGCTCATCAGCGATAGCCTGTTTTAGTCATTAGATATTCGTGCTTGAGACTTGCTTCGAATTTCGTGCTTCGAGCTTCGGATTTGGGCGTGCGGCCGATTTCGGCAATACGCCCAACCGTGCCCGGTGATAGCCGAACGCCGTCTGGTTCAACCGTTGAGTCGAACCAGTTCCTTCGATCTTTGAGTCGCTTTGACTACTGCCTTTATGAGTGTTACCCGTAACTTTCCTTCTTCCAACTCGAGGATTCCATCTATGGTACACCCGGCTGGGGTCGTTACGGCATCCTTCAGTAGCGCCGGATGGCTTCTCGTCTCCAGCACAACCTTTGAGGCGCCCAAAGTCGTCTGAGCTGCAAGAAGCGTGGCTACATCTCGGGGCAATCCCACCTTGACTCCCGCCTCCGCAAGCGACTCGAGGATAATGTAAATGAATGCCGGACCACTGGCGGAGAGACCGGTTACCGCGTCGAAGTGCTTCTCATCGAGAATCACGCTCTTGCCCACTGCTGCAAATATCTCAGAGACGAGTGCGAGCTGTGCTTCGTCGGCAAACCTCCCTTGACACACCGCTGTCATGCCGGCACCCACCATACACGGAGTATTGGGCATGGCCCGGATCACAGGAACTTCGGATTCGAGCGTTTTCTCGATCATCTCAGTCGAAACCGAAGCTGCCACAGAAACGAGCAACTTTTCCTGATTCAACTGAGGTGCGATCTCCTTGGCGACTTCAAGGACCGTTCCCGGCTTGACGGCTAGTACAATCAGATCCGCCCACTCAGCCAGTGCCCGATTATCCTCACTGACGGGAATCCCGAATTCCCTTCCCAACGACTCGATCCGCCTGTCATGTCGATCCGTGGCCCTTATCTGATCCGGTGAGACAAGTCCCTGGTCCAGGATGGCGCGTACCAGGATCCCACCCATTTTCCCTAAGCCGACGACTCCAATTCGTTTCTGGTCAATACTACTCATTTCTCGATCACACAACCTCTCCGAAAACTACAGGCAGCCGGCTCGCTGCCACCTTCCCGAAAGTTCTACTGAACTCTTTCCGTCGGGCCTTTTACCTCGCTCATTACAATTGATGATTCCTGGGCATACTTTTGAAGCTGGTTGCTCAACTTTTCATTCAAAAGGACTATCGTCCGGATGCTCTGGTAGTTGAGCGACTCCCTCTCCCCTTTTTGATTCTTTACAAGAGCGGGGTTCTCCTGCACAAGATGTACGAGCAACTGGAGAAGAAAGTTACACTCACCCGCGGTAAACGACCAGGTGAAGCCCCGTGCCATGAACTCCTGGATTCGTTTGTTCTGGTCAACAGTATCCATCTTATTTCCCTCCAATTGCTCCGATTCCGGCTCCGGATCGTGGTCCGGGTGACAGGCGGAGGACAGGTATCTCGTTAGTCTGTTCGAAGAATCCGCTTCAGTTTTCCCGGTAGGATTCCGCGTATATGCGTTTCAGTGGGTTCAAGCAATAGTTCTCAATCAAATCCCTCAGTGTCTCAGCATTCTCGAGCAGCAGACCTTCGTGCCGTGCATCCACTTCAAAATTGAGCCGTACTATATCAGCCTTGTCTATACGCATGTCAAGAGACACTGATTTTCCCATTTTGGGCTCGAACACAAACAGATCCCCATAAGCAAAGTGGTCGAAATTCGGAGTTGTCCACGGCTTCTCATTACGACTGCGCCAGTAATGCGACTTCAAGCGCTCCACAAAGCTGTCGAAATCAAAGCCCTGCGATTTGTTATTAACGCTGGCGACAATTAGCAGGCGGCCATCTCTCTCTTCGACAGCCAACCCGTAGGTCACGTCCAGTTCCTCTTTCCGAGAGAACTTGATCCGATGGTTTCCAAAATCGTGAAAGCGCTTGAGTTCAGGTTCCACACCAAGTTCCTGACTATCTTCATCAGTGACGTAGTGTTCCCGCACCCGCTCATACCAGTCTTTCACTATCCGACCAATGATAGCGTCGTAGCTTTCCAGCTTGCCTTTCCCTTTTGCCATAAACAATCTCACGCCCCACGCCCAAAGATAGTTTCCTAAGTGTAAACGGATCATGTACATTAATAAAGATGCATAAGCCTGCAGCCTGCGTCGCTCTCATTGTCGCTCTTTTCCTGCTCTGCGCATTCCAGGATCTGCAGGTCCATGTCGATGTCGAAGCCGTTAACTTATTTGTCACTGTCACAGATCGCCAGGGCCACTTCATCACGGACCTTACTCAGGACCGTTTCATAGTCTACGAAGATCGCGTCCCTCAGGAGATCTCGAACTTTGTCCAGGAGACAAATCTCCCTCTTCGGATAGGTCTTCTGATCGACACTAGCTCGAGCGTTCGATTGAAGCTCAATTTTGAAAAGGAAGCAGCTATAAGATTCGTTCGGTCTGTAATGAGGAAGAACGATCAAGCTCTTCTGGTTGAATTCGATGAAGGTGTCACTCTGGTTCACGATTTCACTAGCCGCTCCACGCCGATCATCCAGGCGGTCAAACAGCTGCGTGCTGGAGGAGGGACGGCACTCTGGGACGCGATCTATGTAGTCGCCAGAGAGAAAATGACAGATCGTCTGGCCAGGAAGACGCTGGTGGTCGTATCGGACGGAGAGGATCTCAGTAGTTCCAGGTCCCTGGACGACGCCCTGGAAATGGTCCAGGCTTCCGAAGTAACCGTTTATTCTATTGGTACCAGCAAGTTCGGTGCTTCACAGAACAAGAAGGGGGAGAATGCACTGAAAGAATTATCGGAAGAAACAGGGGGGACTGCGTTTTTTCCTTATTCAGCTGAACTGCTCGACGAGGCCTTCGATCTTATCAACCGCGAACTGCGGAGCCAGTACAGCGTCACTTACACCCCCAAGAACGAGGCTCTAGACGGAAAGTTCAGAAGAATCGAAGTGAGGCTTAAGGATAGTAAAGGCTTGAAGTTACGGCATAAGAGAGGATATTGGGCGCCCAAGGAAAAGACGTCATAAGCCAAGGGCCACGCCCAAATCCCAAGCACCAAGCACCAAGCACCAAATCCCAAACAAGGTCGATTCAACAAACTCAATACCTCGACTTCTACAGAGCTTTTAACCGACTATATTTCAGTAGGTTAGATGGTTCCTGTCAGGGAGTTTGAAGTCTGGATCGAATTGGGAATTGGTTCTTGGGATTTGGGAATTGGAAACTCGACCTATTGCGAGTCCAGCCACAGACCCTGGAGCCCCCGCGAAGAGCCGCTCGGGCCCAGTTCTCTACTTGATCTCCGGGACCTTCTTATATTCCATTTGGATTTGCCCTTTCAGCAAATCCAGGGCTTCGTCCTCGCTTTTCCCGATAGCCGAAAACGGCCGTGTCCGGACGAAAGGACCCTCCATTGGAGCCCGGGCTGATGCCATCACAAAGGTTCCCATTGTTTCAGTGGAAATCGTAAACGTGATGCCCTTATGTTCCCATTCCATAGACTGCAAAGTATAGCAGAGGGAATCGGTAATCCGTAATCGGTAATCGAGGCAAGTAAGTAGTAAGTAGTGAGTAGTGAGTAGTAATCGGCCTGTCGTCCGTAGCTCGAAGAGCGGAGGAGGATGCCGGATGCCGGTAGATTGGGATTTTACATTTGTCATTTGTCATTTCCTAGTGCCCTTGGTGGCTTGGTGGTAAATCGGTCACCGTTCACCGTTCACCGTTCACCGTTCACCCCGATCACCGATC
>JAUWTT010000539.1 GCA_030614585.1 Acidobacteriota bacterium | reverse complement strand
GTGGAAGAGGACTTCCTTTCGAAATTCGAGAAGTTCTTTCACATCGGTTCGATCATAAATGGCACTGGAAAGGTCCTGTACAAATGAAGAGTGTCGCTATCTTATTGAGTGGAAGAGGTTCCAACTTCCTGGCTCTTTCAGATGCAATCGAACGGGGCGAGATCCCGGCCAGGATTGCACTTGTCATTTCCAACATAGAAAGTGCACCCGGGCTCCAGCATGCAAAAGATCGTGGCTATAAGGGTTTGTTCATTCCATCCAAAGGCCGCGACCGGGAAGAGTTTGACCGTGAAGTGGTGGCCGAACTCCAGAAAGAGCGTGTTGACGTGATCTGCCTGGCCGGGTTCATGAGACTTCTGAGCTCCTATTTTGTGAGCCAGTATCCGACATGCATCATAAACATCCATCCGTCTCTCCTGCCGGCATTTCCCGGACTTGAAAGCCAGAAACAAGCATTGGAATGGGGGGTCAAGACCACAGGCTGCACCGTTCACTTTGTCGATGAAGAGCTCGATCACGGCCCCATCATTGTCCAACGAAGCGTGCCTGTGTTGGACGACGACGATGCGGAAGCCCTTTCGCACCGTATCCTGGAGCAAGAACACAAAGCCTATCCGGAAGCGTTGAAATTGATCTGTGAGGATAGGATCAAGATCGAGGGCCGAAGGGCTTGGATTGTAGGGGGCTGAGGGGGGGAGGTCTTGAGTCTTGGGTCTTGGTCTTGTAAAGACTGTCTTCGCATTCAGTCGTGGGTTGTCCAGCGCATAAACCATCGATTTCCTTGGTGGTCTTGCCTTGGTGTTAAATCACTCAGCTACGGAGAGCATTTCCCGAGAACCGGAAGGCGCGTTACACTTATAGGAACATGACCCGATCAACCACAGAGAATCCTCAAACCGACTTGGTAGAAGTCTGGCAAGCTAGCGGCGAAACCAACGCCCAAATAATCAGATCGCTCCTTGAAAGCTACGGAATCGAATCCCTGATTGAAGGGGAATCACTCCGGCTAACTCATGGTTTCACCATCAACCAGCTTGGCCTTGTCCGAATCCTGGTAAGAGCCGAGGACGCTGAACGTGCCCGTGAACTCCTTACCGAGCAGGTCCAGGAAGACTCGTTGGAGGACTAGAGTGGTCGGTGCCTGCCCTTCGTGTTTCACAGGCGCAAAAAACAGATACAGGTGGTAAGATCACAGCATTCTGATGGCTGGCATCAGCATTGACTCATGCGACTAAGTGACATCCAGAATCCATTAGCGCCGCTCTTTAAGTTGCGGGGAGCCGAACGGCATGCCGCAGTGTTGCTTGCCCTATATTTCTTCTTGGCGCTGACCGCTGTCCTAATGGTCAAGTCGCTTCAAAATGCCCTCTATCTTGCTAACCGGGGATTCGACTGGCAACTCCCAGCTCTTTACATTGCTTTGGCTCTTCTCTCAGGACCCGTAGTCTTTCTGTACCGGTACCTGGCAAGCAAGTATTCCCAGCTTGTGATTACGTCCTCCACGCTCCTTTCGATGGCACTCTGTCTAACCGCATTCTGGGTTTTCAGGGAGTATGCCGGAGATTGGATCTATTCAGCGTTTTACATCTGGGCTGCTATTTTCAGTGTCCTGATACCAACACAAGGCTGGATATCTTCCTATCAGCTCTTCACACCTCGGACAGCGAAGCGCGTCTTCGTAGTTCTTGGTACAGGTGGGATTCTGGGTGGGGTCTTTGGCGGCTACTACACAGCCCTGATGGCCCCCTGGCTGGAATCTTCCGGCTTGTTCATTCATGTCCTGGTGCTGCTGGTGTTGCTGCAGATAGTGTTATGTGCGGTGTTCTGGGTGAGCCGTAATGTGACCAGAGAACGCCAGCCCAAAGTTACTGCAGTCGAAACCACGGGCGAGCGGCCTCAAACAGTCCGCACTGTATTTCGGTCACGCCACCTTCAGTACCTGACAGGACTGATGATCCTGACGGGCCTCGCCAGCACAATCATCGACCTTCAATTCAAGTGGTCTCTCAATGCCAAGTATCCTAGTTCAGAAGCTGATATCGCCCAGTTCATGGGAGCTTTTCTCGGGACCACGTATGTGGTTTCTGCTATCGTCCAGCTGCTGGCGACGAGCCATATCCTCCGTCGGTTCGGCCTGGGTGTCGGACTGATGATTCTCCCCGCTGGGCTGATGGCGGGTTCACTGGGCATTCTTGCCTTCGCCAACTTCTGGTCAGTGGTAGCTGCAAAGGCTATTGACGGTTCTTTGAGATCGTCTATTGAACAGACTAGTCTCGAATTGCTCTACGTTCCCGTATCGGAACAACAGAGCATTCCTATGAAGAGCTTCCTGGAGCTCGTGGCACTCCGATTCGGGGATGGGCTGGGCGCGGCCATCTACTTGCTCATCAGTTTTTTCGTGATCACTCCGATTCAGTTGATTGGTCTCTTCGTTCTGCTGGCAGCCGCTTTCTGGCTGTTTGTCGCCAGGCAGATAAGCGAAGAATATGCGCAGATGCTGAGAAGGAGCCTGGAGTTCGTGGGTTCAAAGGTGGTCCAACGAGCTTTGGACTTCGATGAAGCAGTTGCCGAAAACACTCTTTTCCAAGCTTTGAAAAGCGAGAATCCGGCCAAGATACACTTCGCTCTGCAGCAGCTTCGAATACAGGGAAGTGATCGCGAAGTGGACGAACTTTCCACCTCCGAGTTGAGTGGTGAATGGATTTCTGTTGATGTCTCAGGTATCTATGAGGCTTCTTCAGCGCCTCCGCGGTGGCTTTCCTATCTGGAACCGCTTCTGGACCACGAAGACCCGCGAGTGGCCTCTGTCGCTCTACATCTTATGATTCACTACGATGTGAAAGGCTATCGCGACAGGTTGGCACGAGAGTTACGTTCCGAAAGGATTCCCGACCCCAGACTTCTGACCTTCCTGAAAGACTATGCGGATGATCCCGTTGAGCTCGTTGAGCAGCGTTTTGCTATGACCTGGTGTAAGCAGGCCACGCCCGAACAAGCCGTCTCACTTGCGCCGGTCTTGGCTGCTACCAGAAATCCTGTTTATCTTCCCGTATTGCGCGCTTGGGTCACGAACCCGAGTCACCCGCTACGCAGGGCCGCGATCCGGGCACTGGGAGAGTTTACCGAGCCCGAAGACGTTGACCTGATCCTGGAACATTTATCGCAGAATTGGAGTCGCCGAGCTGCTCGAAAGGCGCTTTCTTACTACGGAGAGCCGCTGGTGACCAAACTGCAGACCCTGCTCAGAGATCCGAAGGTAGAGATTGCCATCAAACGTGAGATCCCTCATTTACTCGCGCAAGTCGGCACCAGTTCAGCAAGGGGATTACTCGTCGCTTCGCTCTATACGCATGATGCTGTGGTCGCCTATAGAGCGGTGCTCCGTCTGAACCGGATTCGAGACCTCCAGGACCTGTCCTATACTCAGGATTCCTTCATTCCTCTGCTCCAGATTTGGGCCAACGAGTACTACGGGCTGCTCAACATCGACATGCTACTGCATACGGGACAGACTCCGGCCTCAAGACTCTTGCAGAAGGC
>JAUWTT010000467.1 GCA_030614585.1 Acidobacteriota bacterium | reverse complement strand
GTTACTTTCGAGGGTAAGATGATCCTTGGATTCGATTGGTCTCAGGACGGAAGGAGCCTGATCTTCTCCTCCAATCGTGATGGAATCCAAAGGCTATGGCGCGTTGCGGTTCCCTTGTCATCGCGTCAGGAAGGCATTGCTGCGAACCCGGAACCGGTGAGCGTTGAAACCGAAGGTGCCCAACATCCTTCTGTCGCGCGCGTTGGCAACCTGCTGGCTTGGGTAAGGCAGAAACCCTTTGATGCCGATCTCTGGAGAGTCGATCGATCTGATCCCTCCACTAAGTCAGAGCCTCCGGCCGAATTTGCCCCGTCCACTCGTTTGGATTATAGTCCCCACTTTTCACCGGATGGGAAGAGGGTTGCTTTCCTTTCCGAGCGCTCGGGAACCTCGGAAATATGGGTCTGCGACAGCCAGGGGAAGGACGCTTATCAGGTCACAAATTTCGGCGGCAGTGGATACCCGGGTACGCCGCGCTGGTCGTCGGACGGACAGGAAATCGCGTTCGATTCAGCCGGTGAAGGCCCGAGGGATATCTACGTGGTCAACGCCGGTGGAGGTGTGGCCAGGCGCGTTACCACGGAGAAATCCACGGACGCCCGCCCCAGTTGGTCCTGTGACGGAAAGTGGATTTATTTCGGATCTAACCGCAGCGGTAACTGGCAGGTATGGAAAACGGCTCCGTCGGGAGGTCCCGCCGTGCAGGTCACAAAACAGGGCGGTCGCGAGGCCTTCGAGTCCAGCGACGGCAGATTCGTGTACTACGCGAGGCGGGGTGAGCACGGTATCTGGAGAATCCCCGTGGAGGGTGGAGAAGAGACACTCGTTACAAAACAAGGCAGGCAGAGCTACTGGGCGCTGGGAAGGGAGGGTATCTTCTATATTGATTTCGATTCCAAACCTCGGAGCATCAAGCTTTTCAGCTTCGCGGATCAGCAACTGAAGCTGATCCTCCGGCTACCCGAAGGTACTCGATTTGAGAGTGCCCCATCCCTCGCGGTATCCCCGGACGAGCGGCGGATCCTCTACGCGGGCTACAAACGAATGGAGGGTGACATCCTCCTCGCAGACAACTTCCAGTAGATCGCCACCGAATACCAGCTTTGACAAGCTTGACAGCGGTTGTCAACCTTGTCGAAGCTGGCCATGGCACAAGGAAGAGAAGGAGAAGCCCGTAAGGTCAAAATTCTCAGCCGACTCTTAAACTCCTTGAGAAGGAGACTTTAGGCGGGAGAATAGTCCGAGATTTCGACACCGACCTGTGCCGCCGGTTTGACGGATTCTGTAGACTCGATTAGACGCCCGGGCGTACCATTCAGGCACTCCGACTTGAGCGATACGAACAACCAATTCGACAATCCGCTGTCGAATCCGCGGCCGACCCACGGAGCGGCGTCTGTCGGAGTAGTCCCATTTGCGGGTGATCAGTTCCCGATGCCGGCGCAGGAAGTGTCGTCAGGAGAACCATGCTGGCATCATGGCGAGGATCAGCCCAGCAGAGCGTTCCCGTTGAGCCGGAGTGTCCGAACGTTTCGGGAGAGCAAAACCCTCCCAGATTCTCTGACTGCACCATGAACCCCAGACCCCAGGGCGTGTCCAGTCCGAAATTCTGATTGGTTATCATTTCCCTGGCCGTTGCTATTCTCAGGAGTGAACCGTCGGGATGCAGGAAACAGCGCAGAAAACGTTCGAGATCGGCGCCGCTGGAATGGGCCCCACCCCAAGGTGCGCCGAGGTCTCGCCAGTAGTGACTATTCCAGTTCCAGCTCTGGGTATCAGCGCCGCCTCCATATAGCCCGGGAGCTTCTTCCACCTGGCTTTGAGCAGTTTCCTCGATCTTGAGATGACCGAGCCCGAGTTCGCTATTTCGCATTTCCAAAGGAAGAAAGAGTTCTTCTCGCAGGTAGTCTCGGAATGGATGTTGGGTAATTCTCTGCACAACCTCGGCCGCCAGCAGGAATCCCATGCTCTGGTACCGGGGGAGGCTTCTCCAACGGCTTGCCTGAATGAGAGCTCACCATGGCGCACATGAAGCGAAGCGGCACGTAGCATTCCGCTCTGTACAGAGGAGTCAAGCAGCCGTTTCGCTTCTTCCAATTTAGCTTCTGATGGTGGGGCGGCTTGTGCCGCCAATGTAGTCACTGCACCCAGAAGTCCCTGCAAAAACGATCTTCTCTCCAGGTTTTTTCTGTCCATTGCTTTTCTCTTGGGTTCCTTCAACCTATAGTATCAGGGCGTATCGGCGTCGTCCTCGCCGTTGACCACTTTGGATAGTCTATGAATCAGAAGCCTAATCAAGTTCCGTTGATAAGAGAACCTCCTGTTGGTTTGCTGGCGACTGCCCGCTGTCTGGGTCCAGGATTCATTCTTTCGGCTGCAATTGTGGGCTCTGGAGAGTTGATCGCCACTACAGCACTGGGCGCGAAAGCAGGTTTCACTCTTCTTTGGGTAATCTTGCTTGGTTGTCTAATCAAAGTTGCAGTGCAACTGGAGTATGGGCGGTACTGCATATTGCGGGGCAAGCCTTCCTTTCAGGCGTGGGACGAAGGGCGTACTGGAAGGATTTGGGGGCTGCACTGGTCGATCTGGATTGCCTTCCTGTTCATCGTTTCCATGTTCATTGGTTTGGCAGGCGTCATGGGAGCTGCAGCTCAGGTAGGCCACTCGATCATACCCGAGATTTCGCTGAAGATGTGGGTGCTGTTGCTGGTCTTGGCCATTGCCTTTCCTGTGTTCCAAGGGAAGTATCGGATTGTGGAGGTCGCTGCTACCGCCTTCAATCTGGTGTTTGTTGCTGCCGTTGCGTACTGCGTTTTTGCAGTTCAGAAGACGGAGTATGCATTCAACCTTGGAGACCTGACAGAAGGGTTGAAGTTTGAAATTCCACCCGAAGCGCTTGCCCTCGCGATTGGAGCATTCGGAATCACAGGTGTCGGCGCTGCTGAGATTTTTACTTATCCCTATTGGTGCATGGAGAAGGGATACGCACTTTGGACGGGTGCTGCCGACAGCTCGTCAGACTGGGCTCGTCGCGCCAAGGGATGGATCCGGGTGATGACCATAGATGCTTTCGTAGCCTTGGTGGTTTACACCTTGACTACCTGCGCTTTCTATATTCTCGGAGCATCAGTCCTGCGCGTTCAGGAGAGGCTGGCAGACGGCAATCAGCTCATTGACCAGCTCTCGGTCATCTTCACGGAAGTCCTGGGGCCGGAAGCTTGGTTCATCTTCATGGTTGGTGCTTTTGCCGTACTCTTCTCTACAGTCTTTTCTAATGCGGCTGGTTACTCACGACTGTGGGCCGACTTCTTCGCCGTCTCAGGAGTTATCCAGCCGGAAAGCGTCAAACAACGAAGGCGAGCGATTGCAGTGATGGCCTGGCTTTTACCGATTGTCTGGGGTCTTGTTTACATCGGTTTCCAGAAGCCACTGATTCTGGTCATTTTCATGGGGATCTCAAACTCGCTTTTCTTGTTGGTCGTGGCTTACAAGGCGATTGTCTTCCATTACAGCGGCCCAGATCGCCGGATGTTTTCCAGCCTCCGATACGATGTTTTTCTTTGGGTTAGTGTTCTCTCCATCGTCTTGCTCAGCTTCTGGGCTTTGTACGAGAGCGTAGCAGCCAATTCTTAGTTCAGAGTTCAAAGGAGCCAGTTCCTAGTCCGATTGCCGAGTACCTTTTCACCAGGACAAAACGGTTCTGCTAGATTGTCTGGAGAAGTGCTGCAACCGGTGTTGCCGCATTTGGAAAGGGAGTTTCACTCCCGCTGGTTCTGAGTAAAGCAACGTCTCAATCACAGCTCTGCAGAAGACTTTCATTTCGCTTAGGAATCCGCGGAAAACCAAGGGGAATTGGCTTGTTATATATCTCGTGATCAGGGAATGACACTCCTCGAGGGTTGTGCCTGCGTTGTGCCCGCGGCAAACTCACTCAATCCAACTCCAGCCAAAATAGCCGTTTAAGAGCGACTGGACTTCTACTTATTTCATAGGTATTTACGAAACGGGACAACAAGACTTCTAATCCGTAGGTCGCAGGTTCGAATCCTGCCGGGCGCGCATCCGCTTCGCTGCGCTCAGCG
>JAUWTT010000087.1 GCA_030614585.1 Acidobacteriota bacterium | reverse complement strand
GAAGACGGAGTGGCGGTGAATGCCGACGACATTAGGGCTCTCGCGAATTGGGATCCTGAGGTGAAGACCCAACGCGAGATTGCTTTCGCGCCGGCTCGGGTCGTGCTGCAGGACTTTACAGGAGTGCCTGCCGTTGTCGATCTGGCCGTAATGCGTGACGCGATGGCACAACTGGGAGGTGAGCCCTCCAGGATCAATCCTCAGGTCCCTTCTGATCTGGTCATTGATCACTCGGTTCAGGTGGATTCGTTCGGGCTGAATCGGTCTTTCCAGGAAAATGTTGCCAAGGAGTTTGGCCGTAACCAGGAGCGGTATACGTTTCTTCGCTGGGGGCAGTCGTCTTTCGACGACTTCAGAGTCGTTCCTCCTGCCACCGGAATCGTGCATCAGGTGAATCTCGAGTATCTTGCCCGAGTCGTCTTCGACTCAGCCGATGGCGAGGATACCTATGCTTACCCGGACACACTGGTGGGCACGGATAGTCACACCACGATGATCAACGGCCTCGGAGTGCTGGGCTGGGGTGTGGGTGGCATTGAGGCAGAAGCGGCGATGCTTGGACAGCCAATTAGCTTGCTGATTCCGCAGGTGATTGGATTTCGGCTCGAAGGCGAGCTTCCGGAAGGAACCACCGCAACCGATTTGGTGCTCACGGTGACCTTGATGCTCCGTGAGAAGGGCGTGGTAGGGAAGTTTGTCGAGTTCTTTGGTCCCGGTGTCTCCAGTCTGGCTCTCGCTGACCGCGCAACGCTCGGCAATATGTCGCCCGAGTACGGCGCCACTTGTGCGATTTTCCCGGTGGATGAAAAGACGCTGGATTACTTGCGATTCAGTGCAAGGGACGCTGAGCGTGTGAACCTGGTGGAAGCATACATGAAGGAACAAGGCTTGTTTCACAGCCCTGACAGTCCTGAGCCGGTTTATAGCGATGTCCTGGGGTTGGACCTGCAGACTGTTGAAGCTTGCATAGCGGGACCCAAGAGACCCCATGACCGGATTCGACTGCGGAAATCTAAGGATGCGATTGAGGCCATCCTGAGTGGGATGACATCGGAGCGCGAGCAGCGTTCACCTACTCAATCTGGGGCCGGCGCTGGAAGACGCTCGGCTCCCGTTCAACTCAGCGCGGGGAATGGATCGTTTGACTTTGAACTGCAGGACGGTGCTGTCGTGATTGCTGCGATCACCAGCTGTACAAACACTTCTAACCCAGCCGTTATGATTGGAGCTGGACTGGTGGCTCGTAAAGCTGTTGAGCGCGGTCTGCGAGCGGAGCCATGGGTGAAGACCAGTTTGGCACCGGGTTCCCAGGTCGTGACTGAATATCTGCGTGAAGCCGGCGTGGACGAGGATCTGAATGCGCTTGGGTTCAATCTTGTGGGCTACGGGTGCACGACTTGTATCGGAAACAGTGGACCTCTCCCCGAGCCCATTTCTTCGGCCATTCGCGAGAATGATCTAATTGCCTGCTCGGTGCTCTCCGGAAACCGCAATTTCGAAGGGCGCATCGGTCCTGACATTCGGGCCAACTTCCTCGCTTCACCGCCCCTGGTGGTAGCGTACGCGCTGGCAGGGAGAATGGATATTGATTTCCAGTCCGAGCCGATTGGCTCCGACACACAAGGTAATTCGGTCTACCTCCGTGAAATCTGGCCTACCCAGCATGAGGTTGAAGTGGCAGTCAGCAGAGCGGTGAAGCGTGAAATGTTCGCTTCCTGTTATGCGGACGTGTTTGCTGGTGATGAACGTTGGCGGGCTTTGCCGATTCCGGAAGGTGAGAGGTACGATTGGAATCCGTCCTCTACCTACATCAGAAAACCGACCTTTTTCGAGGGGATGAGCCTGGAGCCTGGAGGATTGCAGGATTTGAAGGGGATGCGTCTGCTGGCTTTGCTGGGCGACATGGTGACGACCGATCACATCTCGCCGGCTGGTGCAATTCCCGAGGACGGCCCTGCCGGGCGCTATTTGGTGGAGAAGGGGGTCAGCCCTGAAGATTTCAACTCGTTCGGTTCTCGACGAGGTAACCATGAAGTGATGGTGCGAGGGACCTTCGCAAACATCAGGCTGAGAAACCACCTGGTTCCTGGTGTGGAAGGTGGCTTTACAAGACATCCTTCCTCCCCAGATCCGATGCCCATCTATGATGCTGCAATGCTGTATCAGCAAGATGATATGCCACTTCTCGTTATTGCCGGCAAGGACTATGGCTCAGGTTCCTCCCGGGATTGGGCTGCAAAAGGCACACGACTGTTGGGGGTCAAGGCGGTCATAGCCGAAAGCTTTGAACGGATTCACCGCAGTAACCTGATCGGGATGGGTGTCCTGCCGCTTCAGTTTTCCGAGGGTGATAATGCCGAAACTCTCTCCCTCGATGGAGAAGAGACGTTCGAGTTGGTTGGGTTGGATGATCGACTGGAACCGGGAGCTTTGCTAATTGTGAGGGCCGTACGGGCCGATGGAGAGGTCAAGGAATTCAAGGTCATTGCCCGAGTGGACACCCCGAACGAAGTCCAGTACTATCGCCACGGCGGAATCCTCCACTACGTGCTGAGGAACCTGCGTGGACGGTAGACTGCCCGATTAACTCTTCAACAAGGCTGGAAGGGAGATCAATCCTAAGAGATGCTAGGACCGATCCCATGTCTCGTGCTGGGAATAGGACTGATTCTCTTCTTCCTTCTTTATTGGCGACTCCATCCTTTTCTGGCCCTGATCTCGACGTCCTTTATCTGCGCCTTCCTTTCGGATCAGATTCCTTTGCTCGAGGCGATTCCCACCGTGACAGGTGGTTTCGCAGAGTTGATGGGCAGAATCGGCTTCCTCCTGGTCCTGGCATCAATCATAGGAAAGTGCCTTGTGGACAGTGGAGCCGCAACGCGCATCATCCGCTCCTTTTCCAATACGTTTGGCGAAGGTAGGGAAGAGTACTCTTTTCTAGCAAGTAGCTTCGTGCTGTCGATGCCGGTTTTCTTTGACACGGTGTTCTATCTGCTTGCTCCCCTGGTCAGAGCTGCTTATGCGAGAAAGAAACGCGATTATGTGCTGATGATCTGTGCTGCGGCAGCGGGTGGGGCTGTCACACATGCACTGGTCCCTCCAACTCCGGGACCCATCGTCGTGGCTCAAACGCTGGACATTTCACTGGGACTGACGTTTCTCGTTGGCACGCTGGCTTCGATTGTTCCTGCCATGGTGGGTGGCATCTGGTATGCGAACTTCCTTAACCGTCGGATTACGATCGTGCCTCAAGAGGTTTACGGGGCTTCGATAGAAGAACTCGAGGAAGTGGCGCTGCAATCGGATGAGGAACTCCCTTCACTGGTGGCTTCGTTGACTCCGATTGTCCTTCCAGTCGCGATGATTTCGCTCGTGACAGTGGCAACAATGATTGCCGGGGATGCCGGTGTCCCACCCGTTATTCAGCTGATCGGTGATAAGGATGTGGCTTTCCTCGTCGGAGCGGCCGCAGCGATTATCCTTGTGGTGGTTCACAACAGGATTCGATTTCGTGATTTCTTCAAGACTCTTGAGCCTGCACTTGCCAGCGGTACCGTGATAGCCTTCATCACCTGTGCTGGTGGAGCGTTTGGGAAGGTACTTACTGAGTCCGGTGTTGGTCAGGTCGTAGCTGATGCCTCACGTGACTGGGGAATGTCACTGTTGACCCTTGCGTTCATTACGGCTGCATTAATTCGGGTTGCCCAGGGTTCAGCTACGGTCGCTATGATTACGACTGCGGGAATCATTGCGCCGGCTATCGCTGCTTCTGATTTGGCCTATAATCCAGTCTACCTGGTCGGCATGATCGGATTTGGTGCTACGACAACTCCGTGGATGAACGACAGCGGATTCTGGATTGTGTGTAAAATGGCGGGCTTGACCGAGGCCGAGACCGTTAAGGTATGGACTATATTGCTCACCATAGTTGCTTTCACTGGATTTGGGTGGATATGGCTTCTCTCCAAGGTGCTTCCGCTGGTATGATGCTCGGTCGGAATTAGAAACTGATTTGAAGAAGCGGATGTATGACGACTGATGGATAGTGACAGACTGAGTTCGACCGATATTCTCGAAGTACCGATTTTCCCTCTGCCCGACGTGGTTTTCTTTCCGCGAACGATACTCCCTCTGCATATCTTTGAGCAGCGCTACCGGCAGATGGTGTCGGAATGCGTTTCTCGGGACAAGCACATTGGGATGGTGCTGCAGAAACCTGAGTGGGAGCATCACCTCTCGGACGTCCCACCGGTCTATTCTGTTGGCGGATTGGGGATGATCAGCGATTTCGAGGAGTTGGAAGATGGAAAGTACGATATTGTCCTTTCCGGGATTGGGCGTTTTGAGATCGTTGATTTCGTAGCTGAAACTCCGTACCAGATCGCCCGGGTCAGGCTTTTGGGAGATGCCTATGACGAGCACGAGGATGACACAATGATGTCAAGAGCCCTACTTGACAAGTTCAGGCTCTTTCTCGGTGGCGAGGACAGTTTTACCAGCTATCTGGAGGAGGAAAGCGACTTCCATACGATCGTCAACTCGTTGTGTTCAGCCATTCCCATTCCCCCAGGTGACAAGCAGTCGCTGCTGGAAATGACCAGCGTGAGAGTTCGCGCAGAAGTCACCTTGTCGCTTATCGGCGAATTGCTCAGCCAGAAGGAGTTCGTCTCCGAATTCGAGCATCTGAGACCTGACGATCCTGTTTCGAACTAACCCGCACTTCTCACGGCGTGGCTATTGCGGCGTCAGATCCAATAGCGCTTTCGGGCAGCCTTTGCTCAACGGGATCGGAACTCTTCACTCGGAAGAAGACCTCATCCAAGACCTTTGTGAATCAATCGGTCGATGTCCTCCGCCGTCTGACGGCCTTCGGAGATGAGGTCAAACAGGAGATCGAAGTCCCAATCTTCAGGGAGGTCCAATTCAGCGGCAAGGTGCTCCCTGTTGAGCGGGTGAGTTCCGTCGAGCACCATTGCATCCAGGTGGTGGATATCGGTAGCTCCCAAAGGGCAGGTTTCAATCGCGATGGGAAGTAATCGGCCCTTCATGACATACGCGCATTTGTCCGCTACAAGACCCATGTAGTCACTCTCATCGGCGGGCGGACCGTACCCAGAGTAGGCGATTCTCTCGACTTCAACGAGTGTCCCTTTCTTGATCCCAAAAAGCTTGAAGAAGTCTTCCTCTGAGAGTCGATCCTCAGGAACAGCCGAGAGGAGCCCCTGGGGCTCTTCTCCGTCGTCGTCGAATACCGCTAGAGCGGCGGTTCGGCCCACTACCTGCGCCACGGTTTCTCTGGCTTCATCAAGGTTCTGGTAAATGATAGCTTTCAAGATTACGCCTGCGTCACCCACGTCATAAAGATACTACGCTCTTGACACAATATGGAGAACAAATTACATTCTTGACAATCTGTTAATGAGACTTTTTCAATATGGTTGCGTTTTAGCGTTCTTGGTGCCTGGGCTGATTATTAGCCCTGCCGAGGCTCGTTCATCAAGAACCTACGAGCGAAGCCTCAAACTCGTATCATTTGAGAGTGTCGATCTTGCTCCCCTGACATCAGAGCTGAGGAGAAGACAGAATACTCTTTCCGACCGTGAGCTGGACCAAGTAGTGCAGAGGAATCTGCGGTACATTTTCTTTAACAGGATAAACCGGTCGCATTTCCTGGTGGCTCCCGCCCCCAGGAAAGTTATCACTCAGATCGATCTAATTCTCCAGTTAAACCAGAAACTGAAAGGGGTCCTCCATCGAGGCCGCCTCCTGATGGCTCAGGATTATTCGCGCCGCGAACTGTTCGCTCTTCTGGATGAAGTGAACCTTTTGGCAAGAGATTTGAAGAGTGAGTTCTTTGAGTTCTTTGTCGAGGGACATGCTTCAAAGTACTCGCTTCTCTTTTCGGACTCGCGCGATTGTGCTGTGCAGCTTGCTCACTTTCTCGTTCAGTCCAGCAAGATCAGTGTTGAGTTGAATCGCGGGTTTGAACAGTACTTCTTCGGTGCCTCTCCAGGGGCCATAAGTCTCAACGAATATGGGGAAAACTCTATCGGGACACTGATAGAGTCACTGGAGACGCTTTCGAATAAATCCGCCCGGAAGCTTGCGGGTACCGATCTCGCTAGATGAATCTCTCTCCGTCGTGCAGGTGACGCATCGGTCTCTTTTTAGGTTCGCGAAGGGTGCGTAATGCAGTCACTAGACCGTGTGCCAGAGCGGCGGCACTTATCGTTGGATAACGGACCAGCCGGCGAACGCGACTCGTCTGTCGGGAAAACTTGGTGAGCGCGAACTCGAACTGACGCCCGGCCTCATCAATCCTCTCCAGTGCCGATTCAATTCCCTTTGATGCGCCATCATTTGCCTTGCCTGCACCGGACAACACAGAGTCCATCAAGCCGGCAATGCTCTTCTCAACTACAGGAAGCGTCCGGAGAATCCAATCAACTCGGCCCAATCCGGCATTAAGTGACGTTAGGACATCGCCTAATTCTCGAGCATAACGGGTAGCTGCTCTTTCCAACCGTTTCATCTCCCGGTCAAGTTTACTCATGATTACCAGGAGAACGATGGTCTGGGCCAAAATGAAGCCAACCAGTACGAAGATTAGAACTGTGACAAGTTCCAGATTCTGAAATGTCATCCAGATTGGACGATACCATAGGCGGGAATCTAAGTTAAGCTGATTCTTGCCGGATGCATTTGCTGATGTTTGAATGAACGGTGATTGGGCCGGTCGAATTGGAGCTAGGATCCTATTCGGAGCAGAATCAGAGTGAGCTTGAGTGAGGATTCGGAACGATTGGAGGGTGACTTGAAAGGGAAGAAAGTGTGTGAGTCCAGGACCGCCATGACTGAGCTCGTGCTTCCGAACGATGCCAACACCCATGGCAATGTGTTGGGAGGCAAGGTGATGCATCTGATGGACCTGGCCGCTGCAATAGCAGCGTTTCGGCATTGCAGGAATCCGGTGGTAACCGTCTCAGTCGATTCGGTTCGTTTCCTTCACCCGGTTAAGGTCGGAGCCGTGATGATGTTCGAGGCCGTGATCACCCGGGCCTTCGGAACATCGATGGAGATACAGGTCGAGGTGCGGTCAGAGGATCTCATAACAGGCGAACAGATGAGAACATGTAGTGCCTATCTGACTTTTGTAGCTATCGACGAGCAAGGCAAGCCTACCTCGGTGCCTCCGATCCTTCCTGAAACGCAAGAGGAGAAACAGAGGTTTGAAGGGGCACTTTTGAGGAGAGAACATCGACTTCGATTGTCATCCGGGGAGGAGTAGATGATAGAGGAGACTCAGAAAGCCGAGGCATACCAGCATTTGATCAGCAAGGCTGAAGCCGCCCTCTCAGGGGAGCCTGATCCACTGATATGGATGGCCGGGCTGTCGTGTCTGGTTCGGGACACCATGGGGTTTTTCTGGGTCGGCTTCTATAGGGTTCAGGGGAATGAACTTTTGATCGGCCCGTACCAGGGCACTTTTGGGTGTACTCGGATTCCATTTGGCAAAGGCGTCTGCGGGGCCTGCGCGGTTCACCGGAAAACGATCATCGTGCCCGATGTCCATCAGTTCCCTGGGCATATCGCCTGTGATGCTGAATCCAGATCAGAAATTGTGGTTCCGGTGTTTGACGAATTGGGGCAAACGCGAGCCGTGTTGGATATTGACTCGGTCGACTACGATACCTTCGATCGGACCGACCAGGATTATCTGGAGCGGATCGCCGAGATGATGAGGGACTTGGAATGGAGCCGGATAGCCTGAAACAGGAAATCCGCCGAGAGGCGGAAGCTCTGGGCTTCAGCGCAGTTGGTTTTGCCCACTTTGAACGGATACGGGGCGAACGCCTCGAGACCTGGTTGGAAAAGGGATATCAGGGCAAGATGGCGTACTTGGAAAGGAACATCGAAAAGCGCCTCGACCCCAGTCAGATCCTGGCAGATGTAAAGACAATTATCTGCCTGCGAATGGACTACTACCGCTCTCCGGATCGAGCCGATTCGCATCGCTTAGAAGGTATGGTTTCCCGGTATGCAGTTGGTGAAGATTACCATTTTGTGATGGAGAAACGTCTCAAGGAGCTTCTGCGCCGTATCCAGGAAGTGAGCCCATCAACGATAGGAAAGGCTTACGTTGACACCGGGCCGGTTCTAGAGAAGTACTGGGCTGCGGAAGCCGGGCTCGGGTGGATAGGGAAGCACACGAACCTGATTGCGAAAAAAGCCGGATCCTGGTTCTTCCTGGGCGAAATCCTCGTCGATGCCGAGATCGAACCGGATCGCGCAATGGTTGACCATTGTGGATCCTGTACCCGGTGCATCGAGGCCTGCCCAACCCGGGCCATAGTCGAGCCCTATGTCCTGGATAGCCGCCGGTGCATTTCCTACCTCAACATAGAACTTCGTGAAGACATTCCTGTTGAGTTGCGGCCGGCAGTCGGGAACCTGATTTTTGGCTGCGACATCTGCCAGGAAGTTTGTCCATGGAACCGTGAACCGGCGCGTTCTGAGTACGAGGGTTTTGGGTCGTCTTCCCGGGCGCTGGATTTGAAGGAGCTGGCTCGGCTGACGCCTGAAAAGTTCAACGAGGTTTTCCGGCGGACTCCCTTGAAGCGTGCCAAGTGGAGAGGATTACTCCGCAACGTTGCAGTAGCAATGGGCAACCGTGGGGGCCGAGAAGTGGTCCCAGAGCTGAGACTCCTTTTGCGTTGCGGCGACGAGATGGTGGAGCGGCATGCCGCCTGGGCTCTTGAGGGCGTGTTGCCCAAAAGGGCACTCCGCCCAAATCCGAAGCTCGAAATTCGAAACAAATCTCAAGCTCAAAAATCTAAGGACTGAAACAGGCTGTCGCTGATAAGCTATTTAGAAACAGTCGCTTCAAGGTGTTTAGACCTTAGAATTTGTCATTTAGAGTTTGTTTCGAGCTTTGGATTTCGAACTTCGAGCTTGGGCTGTTGCGGTTTCGGGGGTCACTCGCTAATGTGAAGCTGCTAGAATTGTGGTGTGAAAGATATACTTGCGGTCGTACTCGGCGGTGGCAAAGGAAGTCGGCTGTTCCCATTGACTCTCATCCGGTCAAAACCTGCCGTCCCACTCGGGGGCCAGTATCGACTTATCGACATTCCGATCAGCAACTGCATCAACTCTGGAGTCAACCGAATCTTCGTTCTGACCCAGTATAATTCTGAGTCGCTGAACAGACACATCAACCAGACCTATCGATTCGGCCTGTTCTCTCAGGGGTTTGTTGATATTCTGGCGGCTGAGCAGACGCCGGAAAGCACGCATTGGTACCAGGGCACTGCCGATGCCGTGCGACAGTGCCTGCGCCACCTTCTCACTTACTCTCCAAAACACATCCTGATCCTTTCCGGCGATCATCTGTACCGCATGGACTACTCTGCTCTGTTTAGACGCCACATCGAGTGCGGCGCAGATGTCTCACTTTGTGTGCTGCCGGTCGGAACGTCCGAAGCCTCCGACTTGGGAATCTTGAAAATGGAGAAGAGCGGAAGGATTAGCGAATTCTGTGAGAAGCCGGATAGACCCGATTTGATTGAGTCATTGAAGGCTGATGTAGACAAGTGGCAGAAGGCCGGTGTAACACCAGATCGCCCCCTTATGGCTTCGATGGGAATCTATGTCTTTAATACCGATGCCTTAGTGGAGGTTCTAAGGGGGGACCCGATGATGGATTTCGGCCGCGACATCATTCCCTATTCCCTCCCTCGCTACAATGTAAGCGGCTACATTTTCAATGGTTACTGGGAAGATATCGGGACCATTAGGGCCTTTTACAAAGCAAACCTGGATCTGACCGTCGAGAAGCCCAAATTCAACTTCTATGACTCCGAGGCTCCAATCTACTCTCATCCTCGCTTTTTACCGGCCAGCCGCATCCTGAAGTGTCAACTCCAGAGCAGTATCGTTTCTGAAGGGTGTGAAATCGAAGATTCGGTCATCTCCGATTCGGTCATCGGTATCAGAAGTATCATTCGTCAGGGTACTGAGATTAGCCAGACCCTCATGCTGGGAGCCGATTATTATGAGGAGAATAGGGGGGGAAGGATTCCTCTAGGGGTGGGGCGGGGCTCTATTATACGAGGTGCGATCATTGACAAGAACGCCCGAATCGGGGCAAGTGTCAGAATAGTGAACAGCCGGAATCTTCAAGACCATGATGCCGAGAACTATTTCGTGCGCGACGGAATCGTGATCGTCCCCAAGAATGGCGTGATCGAAGATGGAACCGAGATCTGATGGGAGGTTCCAAAGACAATCACGCTGTGGGGGGCTGGGAATTGGGGGCTGGGAGCTGGGAACTGGGAGGCTTGGGACCTGGGTCTTGGGTCTTGGTATCTTCGTTCGTGCTCGTGCTCGTGCTCGTGCTCG
>JAUWTT010000424.1 GCA_030614585.1 Acidobacteriota bacterium | reverse complement strand
TTACCGGTCACCTACACCCCCGGCGCAATGTCTCGGTCAGTGGGCGAACTTACCCTTTCACTGATTCTCGCGGCCTGCAAGAAGCTCAACATCTGGCGTCAGGCACTCCAGGAAGCGGACTGGACCTTGCGCTATCTCGAAACCAGCCAGGATCTCGAAGGTAAGATCCTGGGGATCATTGGATACGGCCGGATTGGGCGTCAGGTCAGGATGCTTTCCAAGGGCTTTGGGCTGCGAACACTGGTGGATGATCCGTACATTGATCACTACAGCTTCGCTGATGACGACATTACGTTTGTGTCGCTTGAAGAACTCCTGCAGCAGGCTGACATCATTACCCTGCATGTACCTCTTACTGAGGAAACTCGTGCCCTCATCAACCATCAGAACATCGGCCTGATACAGCCGGGATCCGTTCTGATTAACACGGCTCGAGGGCCCGTGATTGAAAGTCTGGACATGATTCATAAGGCCTTGGAGAAGGGACCCTTAGGAGCCGTCGGCCTGGATGTGTTTCCTGACGAACCCCCCGATCCCTCTCACCCTCTCTTCAGCCACGCCCGAGCCTACGTAACAGGCCACATAGCTGCTCGAACACCCCTGTCACAGCAGCGGATACTGGAGACGATGGTCCGCGAAGTAAGGGCCATCTTAAACGGAACCAGGCCAAATTTGGAGAACGTCGTCAACCCGGAAGTATTTGAGGATCAAGCCGGCTCTGGGTCGAGCAATTCCTGACCACCAGGACACCAAGAGCACCAAGGATCAGTTATCCTAGTTCGCTTCTTCCTCCTCGGGTTCCTCCTCTGCTTCGTCTTCTTCGAAGGCGCCGCCACGCCGCAGAACGATCTCAGCCATCTCGTCAAGTCTCCTCTGGACCAGGTCGTGTACTGTCCCCTCCGGGTAGGTCCCGTCCTCTCGCAGTTTTCCCGCTTCAAGATCGGTGAGAATCTCCATACCCTCGTCAACGGTCTCGATCGGATAGATATGAAAGGTCCCTTCCCGTACCGCCTGGATGATCTCATCCTTTAGCATCAGGTTCTGAACGTTCTGGTGGGGGATGATGGCGCCCTGGTCCCCACTGAGACCGTTCACTTTGCAGGTATCGAAGAACCCCTCGATCTTCTCGTTCGCCCCTCCAATCGGCTGGATCACCCCCTTTTGGTTAATGGAACCGGTTACGGCGATGAACTGTTTTAGAGGGATCTCAACAAGGCTTGAGAGGATAGCGTAGAGCTCGGTAGAGCTGGCACTGTCACCGTCCACGCCGGAATATGACTGTTCGAAACAGATGCTGGCAAACAGGCTCAAAGGCTGATTCCGGCCATACTTCCCATGAAGGTAGCCGCTCAAGATAAGAACCCCTTTATCATGAACTCTTCCACTCATGTGAGCTTCCCGTTCGATGTTGATCACTCCCTTGTCTCCAACACCTACCTGAGCGGTCAGACGAGTGGGCTTACCGAACGAGTAATCTCCAATCTGATAAACGGAGAGCCCATTGATCTGACCTACTGCCTTCCCCCCACAGTCGATCAGAATAGTGCCCTCATCAATCATCTCCTGGATGAGTTGTTCGTAAAGGTTAGAGCGGAAGGTCTTCTCGTCAATCGCCTTTGTCAAGTCTTCCCTTCCGACCACTTCACGTCCACGTTGATCAGCCCAGTAGTTCGACTCTCGGACCAGGTCCGCGACATCGCTGAATCGGAGCGTGAGCCTTTTCTTGTCAGAAACCATGCGGGAACTGTGTTCCACCAGTGCCGCTACAGCCCCGCGATCAAAATGCTTCAAACCCTCTTTGTCACACAACGTCTTGACGAACCGAGCGTACTGCAGCAGGTGATTGTCATTCTTCTTCATCACCGTGCCGAACTCGGCTTTGATCTTGAAAAGCTTCTGAAAATCCTCGTCGTGTTCGTAAAGAAGACCGTAGAGCTCTGAGCTCCCCAGAACAACTACCTTGAGATCGATGCTTACAGGCTCAGGCCGTAAGCCAAGCGTTCCAACCCCTCCAGACTGTTCGTCGGGGTCCTGAATCTTCACTTCCCCATCCTGCAGCACGCGTTTCAGAGCATCCCAGGCCAGAGGAGCCGCCAGCAAATCAACCAGGTCCAGAATCAAATACCCGTGGTTCGCCGTCAAAATCGAGCCCGCGCGGATCAATGTGAAGTCGGTGAAGAGCGTTCCCATACGCGCTTCACGCTCAGCGTAGCCAATCAGATTTCGATAGGTGGGATGCGTCTCCGTGATAACAGGCGCACCCTTCTGCTTCGAGTTATCCACAATCACGTTGACTTTGTAACGCTTCAGCGGGGTGCCGCCTTCAGCCGCTGAATCGACCGCACCTTCCTCTTCAGATTCCAGAAAATCCGATATATTACCGATAACGTCACGCCGCATCTCGTCCAGATATTCGAGGATTTCTTCGTGCTCATCAAACTCTTTTCGGAGTTTTGCCAGATAGTAGCCCGTCGCAATAAGAGCTACTTTCTTATCCAGCTCTTTCAGGTTATCCTGTGTTTCGTCCTGCATCGATCGCACTGTGCGATACACCTCCTGAATCGTTTCCGACACCTCCTCTTGATTCGTCTTGATCGCTTCCTTGTCATCAGGGGACAAGCTTTCGTATTCCTCGGAACTCACTTCCTTTCCGTCCACCACCGGTACGGCCACCAGCTGAGGTCCAGCCGCCTTGACAGCCAATCCTTTCGTTCTTGCCTCTGCCTGGACTTTCTCCAGCAGATCACCTCGAGTCCGCTGGAAAGTCTGCATGATTTCATTGCGCCGGCTCTCAAAGTCTTCACTCTTGAAAGCGTTCGGAACCTCCTCTTTCAGTTCCTCGATGAAACCTTCCATGGCGGCACGAAACTGGCATCCGACTCCTGGCGGAACCATGATCGATCTAGGGCGTTCCGGTCGTTCGAAGTCGTAGACGTAGAAGACATCCTTTGGAGTTGGTTGCTTCTTCGCAATCTCTTCGACCACCGTACGAATCAGCGTCTTCTTCCCGGTACCGGGAGTTCCGGCGACGTAAAGGTTATAACCGAAGCTTTTCATACCCAAGCCAAACTGAATGGCTCTTGAAGCGCGATCCTGTCCTATCATCTCGCTCAAGGTCTCGAGCTCGCTGGTTGTTTCGTAGGGAAGGCTCGCTGGGTCGCAGACGGCCTTGAGTTCCGACACATCGAGTTCACGATGCTTTGTGTGAGGCGTTGACTTAGCTTTCATGGCAGAATCCAGTTTGGCTGTGTTTTACCAGCTTTGCAACAGCGCAGCATAAGTTTACCGCCGAGTCTGTTCGGCAAAGTCGAGCATGGTTCTAACATTTTCCGGCGGCGTTCCTCGCGGGACTTCGCAGCCCGCTCCAACGATGTAACGCGGTCCCGCTTCTTCGTAACAGAGACTCAAGGCCTCGTGGATATCCTTAGGTGATCCGTGGAGCAAGGTGTTGACGGGATCTATGTTGCCTAGGAGAACTTGATCCGCGCCCATTGCCTTTCTTGCCTCAGCCATCGAAACCATATAATCGAGGTCCACGATATCGCAGCCAAGCTCTCCCATTCCTCGCAGGATAGATCTCGTGTTCCCACAGATATGGAGCCGGACCAGGGTTCCGTGTCCCTGGATTGCATCGACCATTTTCTTTTCGTATTCCCAGACGAACTCCTCGTAGATCCGCGGTCCAACAAGTGAAGCTGCCGCATCTCCTATCCCAATCAAATCAACCCCTGCCTCGATCTGTGCTTCGGCAAATTTGATCTCCATCTCGGTAACAAACTCGAAGAGGTCCCTTACGAACGTGGGATCGTCAAAGAAGTCCAGCATCAAGTTATTGATCCCTCTCAGGTCCGCACCCTCGGCACAGGGGCCTTCGATCCACCCTTCGATCAGCTTCTCGTCCCCAACTCGATTCCGGAAAAGAGCAGCGGCCTCGATCCGGTCGTGCATTCTTCCCCCAGGAAGATGACCGGGAATCTCCAGGTTGAGCAAAGCTTCCTTGTTCGCCAGTAGAGCATTCGCTTCGTCCATCGCCGGCGGCTGGTCATCGAAAAACTTGATCTCTGCACCGCAGTCGCCGGCTTCGCGCGCGGGGTCAGAGATGCAGGAAACATAGTCGAAATCGAATTGCTCGGCGGTTTGGACCTGTCCCTCCACCAGGACGCGGTAGTCGGTGGCGTAATCCCGATAACACCTTTCGATCTGATCCGCCGCAAACATCATTCTGATGGGCATAAAGGGCAGCCTGTCCGGCTTCTTTCCGTCGAGCATGGCTAGAATTCTCTGACGACCATTCATCGAGATATCCTCTCTATCTCAGTAGTATCCGTAAGCCGAGACTGTTTCATAAAGAGCTTCAATGTTTTCCGGAGGTGTTTTCGGCGCAACTGAGCAGGCGGTACTCAAAATGTAGCCGCCCCCCGGCTTTCCAACTGTGAGTCT